>CAMDFC010000014.1 GCA_945897185.1 Chitinophaga pinensis
TTTTTTTCAACCAAAGATTTTCTCCTCTTCTTGAATTCACTCTTTTTAGGCTCTGGCACATTGATGTAGTCGTAAGGGCAGTTTAAACAACCATTGCCGCAACAGTTGCCATTATCGAGGTGGTACTTGGCAGTAAGCACCATATAACCCTGCTCGTTATAGTAAAAATGTTCACCTTCAATCAGTTTCTTTTTCATTTTCTGTTGCTCCTTCGTTGTGCCCTTTTTCTATTTCTTTTGTCAATTCCAACAGCATTTCATCCTTTGCAGGATCGAGGTCTGAAGTTACTGCGAATTTAAGATAATGTATCCTGTTACTACTTGCTATGTTCAGACTTTCGTAATGTGTTTTTATCAACAATTCTGGAATCTGTTTAATCTCTTTGCTGATATCTTCACTGTCGTAAAACAATTCTAAGTCGTACAACGCTATCACTCGTTTTGTGAAATTGTACAATACCGGCGAATCTGTTTTCAGATGGATATAACCACCGGACTTGAGTAATTGTTTATACTTTCTTAGAAAAGCCGGATGGGTTAGCCTTCTCTTGCATTTTCCTGCTCGCAATTGTGGATCTGGAAATGGGATCCAAATTTCACTGATTTCTTCTTTTGCAAAATAGTTTTCAATCATCCCTATTTGGGAACGGACAAAGGCAATATGGTTTAGGTTTTCTTCAATTGCTTTTTTTGCACCTACCCAGATTCTGTTCCCTTTGATGTCTATGCCGATGAAATTTTTATCTGGATGTATGCGTGCTAATCCAACACTGTATTCTCCTTTGCCACAGGCAAGCTCTAGAACAATTGGGTTGTTGTTGTTGAAATGTGCCGACCATCTTCCTTTAATATCTGCTGGATATTCAAGCACATTATTAAACGTGGCTATTTCTGCAAAGCGGATGAGTTTTTTTTGGCCCATGTGTTTGTAAAGGTAAATCATGAATTGCTAATCTTACTTTTTTTGATTGAAGCAAGCCATTTCAATTTTCTGTGTAATCATCAAATTACCCTTGGGTTAATCTCTTGCTAAGTTGTTGAAAGTCGCTTTTTGAGGTTTGAACTAGAAATTAGTTTTACACCTCAGTTCAACAAGAACTGGATGGCGTGATACCCTTGCCAATCTTAATCATCTTTAAAAAAAAACGTATGAAGAAAGTGAGTGTAGTGACCCTGATGATGCTGATGATGTTCAGCACAACGTATGCAGCCGGATCAATTAAACCGGGAATTAGCAATTTGAAGAATGAAATCAACAAAGTGAAACTGGAAAATGTACAAGCACTAAATAAGGTGCCTGCAGGTTGTTCAGTAACCATGAAAGGAAAACTCGATTTAGGTCCAATTGAAGCCGAAGTAAGTTGCACCACAACAGCAGCAACTTGCAACGAGGCTACCATTCAGGCCGTTGGCTGCCTAAGAGCCGCCATGAATACATTAAGAACAATTATTTATTAATCAATGGCGTGGGTATTGCGTCATCAATTTTTATCAAATGAGAACAGTTTTAATCGTGCTTTTATCCTTTTTTGTAATTCATTTACAAGCACAAGAAATAAAAGGAACCTGGTATTACCAGGGAAAATTCAACGGAAGTTTTGGAAGATCTGAAAATTACCGGGAGTATTGGGGAAGGTTGATTGTTCATGGCGACCGTTCTTTGTTTACCATGAAAGAAGAAGGACAACACCATGCTGCTCTTCAAGACAATACCATTGATTTACGTGGCGATAGTTTATTTACTGTGTATAAAGACCATAGTAGTAACTCTTTGCTGTTTGAGTTTTCCGACCTCAACCAGAAGACACATTATTTTGCAGATACATTATTTCCCATGGAATGGAATACAACAGAAGAACATAAAATGATCGGGGGCATACCATGCCTGAAGGCAGAAACGAGGTTCAAGGGCAGAGGTTATACAGCATGGTATGCACCCACGATCACCATATCTGATGGACCATGGAAATTGGGTGGGTTGCCTGGGTTGATACTAGAGGCTTATGATGATGAAAATAATTGGCACATGACTTTGTTAGGCAACAGTGAGGCCTACGATTTTGATATTGCATTTTTTGAATCAAAAATCACAAAGGGCATAGAAGGCTTTCCGGCATTTGTTGGCTTCGTAAAAAAACTATTTTCTAGACTGGAGTCTTCTTTTGGTAGCAATAGCGACTGTATCGGGTGTCAAACAAAGTCCGTTTTGAAATTTCATTCCTGGGAGAAGATCGACTAAATATGTACCGTTCTCCTCATCTAGTCTTCTTGTGTTTATTGGTCAGTATAACTTCTAAAGCAAATCCAATAGTCCATGATACTATCCCTTCCAACGGTCACCATGCATTGCCCGAGATCAATATCAAAGGCAATGCAATGGTGGCCAAACGGAGAGGCGATACGTTGGTGTTTGCTGCTGATCGTTTTAAACGTGCTGATGCAATTAAGTTGGAAGAGTTATTAAAGCATGTTCCTGGCTTTCGTGTTGACGAGAATGGGAGAATCAGCTTTAACGGGAAAGAAATAAAAAAATTATTGTTAAACGGCGAAGACCTTACTGCTGAAAATTATCAGTTGTTGTCGCGTAACCTCAGGTCCTTAATGATTGATAGTATTCAAGTAGTAGAGAAATTTAATGATAAGCGTTTATTAAAAGACATTGAAAATAAAGAAGACATTGCCGTTAACCTTGTACTTAAAAAATCCTTTTATGGCAAGCCCAATTTTAACTTTGTTGGAGCAACGGCATTGAAAAAAAATGGTGAACTACAAGCAGAATGTGTTCAAATGGGGAAGTATCTTAAACAATTGTTGTTCATCAATGCAAATAATATAGGTAGTAAATCTTTGATACAGACATCTGAAACAAAGTCAATCGATCCGGAACAAAAGGAATACAAATCATGGCCTTTCGAGACAGAACCTGTTTTAAATAAAAATATTCCTGATTTGTATGTTTATCAGAACCGTGACTGGAATTCTACTTGGACATCCAATTTCAAAATTAATTCGTTCAACAAATTAAAATTGAATTTTAAAACGGGCAACAACCAACTTTTTACTGATCAAGTAAAAAATGATCTGTTCAAGACCCAGGATACTTCATTAATAAATATTTACAGTGCAACAACTACGAACTATAAAATCAATCACCAGTCTATTGGTGCGCAGTGGGAAAAAGACAAAGGAAAAAACACAACCAGCAATTACTCAATCCAATTATTCAAGGAGCTGCGTGAGGTAGTAATTGTAGATAAAAGAGAGGAGGGGAGTGAAAAATTAATTTCATCAACTTCACGTCTTTATAGCAAAGGACTTCAAATTGAAAATCATCACCTATGGCAAGCTGCCAAAAACCGCGTTTGGAAATGGGACGGCAAGATCAATATACATAGCCATCAGTATTCTATTGCTACACTACCAGCGGGTTTCAATGGTCCAGATGTTAAGGATTCAATTATTTCCCAACAGGTAGCTCACCAAACCTTTCTTGTGCAGACAGGTATTACCTATTTTACAGACATTAAAAAAACCAAATTTCAATTTGGAGGAAGAGCTTCTATCGAATCCCTTACTTCATCAAATGGTGATGTAGAATTACAGCTTAAGATAATTAAGCAATATGTCTATACACACATGCTCACAAGGCTGAGCCAAAAATTTACGTTTGAAAATCAATGGATGGTTGGGTTTTCGAATTTTATGTTTGGCATAAGAAAATACAAAGCATTGATTTATCATGTTGAGCAATCCCTGGTTTGGCGAAGAAAAAAAACCGATCACTTAAGGTTTAGTTACGGCGTATTAAAAAAACCTGTTGATGCCAGAAATTTTTATGCTGGTCCAATTTTAACAACTGGATCTACCAATACATTCGGTGCAGCGTTACCAACATTTCCATTGTCCTTATATGCTCAACTGCAAGTTTCTAAAATGGATCTTTACCGTGGATTAATGATTGGCGGTTATACATCAGTAAAATACATATACTACGATTATATGATGGCGGTGGAGATGCAGCCCTATTTCAGCAGTATAAAAAAAATTATTGGATTGCGGCAAACCATTTTTAGCCTGACTGCCCATCTTGAAAAAGTTATACATGCTCCTCGCCTTAAGTATAGGATACAACTAACTGGTATGCAGAATGCTATTCCAACGCAATTTAATAACCAGCAGTTTACAAGTTTTACTCGTTTTGCTCGGATTGATAATGGTATTTCCACCAATTGGACAAAGGGATTTAATTTTCAATTTGAGCATCGTTGTACCCGGTCCCTCTTTTCTGGTTTTTCAAATGGTGCGCCAACTAAGAATTTTACACAAGAATACAAATTTGGTATTCAAATGTATTACAGTAGTAAAATCAATGCTTTAATAGGGGTTAGTCAATTTAGTGGGAGGGGGTTTGTTCATCTTCAATTGTTGGATCTAAAATTGAACCTGACAGCTGGGAGTAAATACCGAATTTTTGTGCACGGCACCAATCTATTAGATAGGAAAGTTTTTATACAGCAAGTGATTGGTGCTAATAGTATAGGTGATAACAGGCAAAATTTAATCGGAAGAAGGATAGTGGTGGGTGTAGATGTTCCTCTTTGATTAATGAATGACAACAGGTTTTTGAACACTCTCATTACCAGTCCTGTCAATGGCAGTCACCATGATATATTTCAATTTATCCGGTTCAGGTGTTTTGTTGTTGTATAATTTAATGAGTGTCTCTGTTTCTTGTTTATTGAAAATACGTTGTTCCCATTTTGAATCGTATTGATAGTAAAGTACCCATTTAAATACATCTTCATCTTTTGCTTCCCATCGGATAAGTAATGAATCGTTTTTTTCACTTAAGAAAACTTCCGGGGGTTTTGGCGCATGGTTATCTAACCAGGGACTTGCAGGTACCAAAGCCGGATTTTTATAAACTCCTTCATTTAGCTCCTTTGTTAGGCTTGGGTTTTTGGTAAGGGCCGATATGCTCCAATGAACTACACCCGGACTTTTTGGAAGCATACCACGGGTGATCATGATTTCGCTGATTACTTCTTGGTTATTGAGTAAAATGTTTTTATCGTTTGCGGTATTGATTCCAGGCCACAAGTGACGTTGATGTGTATTTTCGCTCTGCCACCATCCAAGTAAAACAGGAAAGCTAGTGTTGATCTTATAACTTGGCCAATATAGTTGTGGAGTGAAATAATCTATCCATCCTTTGTTGAGCCATAGTTTGGCATCTGCATAAAGTTTATCATACTGGTCAAAGCCCTCAACCGATATTGGAAATCCTGGACGCCAAATACCAAATGGACTCAATCCAAATTTTACATGACGCTTCTCTTCTTTGATTTCTTTGTACAATCGCTCAATGAGTGTATTAACAGCATTTCTTCTCCAGTCTCCTCTGGAAAGTAAACCGCCATTTGTAACATAGGAAAGCCATGGTGCATCATCAGGAAAATCTTGGTTGCCATTGTAAGAAGGATAGGGATAGAAATAATCGTCGAGGTGAATGCCATCGATGTCGTATCGCTTTACAATATCCTTTACCACTTTGCTTGTATGGTCTTGTGTAGATTTAAGCGAAGGATCCATCCACCAATATCCTTCTTTCAAATAGTAAACACCTTCTGGATTGGTTTTGATATAGGATTTTTCCGAAATTTCTTTACCTGTATTGTGGTGTGCCCTATAAGGATTGATCCATGCATGCAATTCAATTCCTCTGCTGTGTGCTTCGTTTGTCCAGAACTCCAAAGGATCGTAGTATGGATCTGGGGGTTTGTTTTGTTCTCCTGTAAGAAAATACGACCAGGGTTCTAGTTCACTGGAATAGAGTGCATCTGCTTGGGGGCGGACCTGCAGAATGACTGCATTGAATTTATTGTAGTACAGGTAATCTAAAATAGCAATGGCTTCAGTTTGTTGCTCATCCGAAGTGAGTCCGGGTTTACTCGGCCAATTGATATTCGCAACACTGGCCACCCATGCAGCCCTGAATTCACGCATTGGATGGACAAATTGTTCATTGATGTTGGCCTGGTATACTGATTTGTCTGGGTTGGCTTTGTTGTTGTTGTGAAGAGGGGCTTTGGTAGTTCTGGGCCCAGGACCATTTATCTCGTTTAATACAATGGTATTGTTTTGGTTCTTTTCAGTTTTTTTTGAGGTGATGGATTTGAAAGTCGTTGTTACTTTATTCGAAAGGTCTTTTACAAAAACACAGCTGTTAAAACCAGCCAATAATAAGAGTGATAGGGTAATATTTCTTGGTTGCAAACAATACATTAGGTAAACATGTAATGTTACGAAAAAATTCAATTAAAAAGGGTTTTATAAATCCACATCCGGCAACTCGGGGACTTTAATTCTCTTTAATGCTTTTTGGTAGCGTTTTTCTTGATTAGAATTTTTTCTGATACGTGTATTGGTCATTGCCCCACTGAGTAAAATTTTAACCCAATAGTTTACGAAACTTTTTTCTCTGGTTCGTTCTGTGAATACAGTCCCGGTTTTTTTTACATTATTTGTCCTCAGGAACGTATTGGCTAACGAGCTTAGTATTTTTGTAAAAATGGTTCTCTTTTCAAGCTCTTTGCTGCTGAGGAATTGAATTTTGAAGTCGCTATAATACATAAACATTTTACCATGTGATAGGTAATCATTACCCATTACTTTGAGTTCAAGTGTGTCTAACCAACCTTTGTTTATTTTCATATTTGCTGTAGGCAGCAATACACTGTTTAATGCAGGTAGTCCAAATTTACCTATCCTAACCCTCAACAGAAAACTTCCAATTGAATCAGTATAAGATTCATGAAAGCGGAGGAAAATATTTGCAGTGTCTAATAAACGCGAACTGCTCAATATATAGAGGCTATCAGTTGCAGTATTGTTGTAGTTTCCAATATTCCGAATAAGTGTTTGAAGTTCTGTTAGGTCTATTTTTGCTAACATTTCAGTTTTTTCATTGTACTCTTCGTATAAAAGTTTACCATCTACAAGTCGAATACTATCTACATGCAGACGTTGTTTTATTTTTTTTAATAGTGCAACGGGCATTGCTTTTATATATCCAGGCTGAAGTGGTAATCTTTTGTCTTTATACACACTAAATACAGGGTTTTCTACAACAATGTAATTGAGCTGTAGATTAGAATCTGTAGCAAGTCTTTCTATATCAAAATTACGGATGTTAACTTTCCCTGTTTTAAATTCCATGTGGTCTTTCTGGTAAACATTCATTTTCATGAATTCCTCTCTGTTTTTTGTCGGCTTATAACTGAAAGAGTCTATACTAACCGTCTTACCACCATTGCTATAGCCGATGCCATTGGCCTTAATAATTGAGGATGCTGTTATTTCTTCCAGGTCGATACTATTTACAAAAAGAGTAGGGTTATTTTTAAGTTGACGCAATACATGTGCTGTAGCTGCGCTGTCAATTTTAATTTGTTCTCCCCCAAGATTAAAATCTTTCAGAATGAATGGCTCTCCTTTTCTATTGACTTTAGAGAAATTGATGTTGTTCGCTTTTAGTTTAGTTATGTGTGTTGAAAAGTTAAGCGGACCTTTATCATCAGTTATTTTAAGTTTATCAATAGCTATACTAAAAATGCCTTTATTAACTTTTAGTTCAATACTATCGTTCATCGATAGCGTAATATCATTGGTTGAAATTTTCGTATCTGCAATTTGAATGCCATTGGTGTTAGTATGTGACGAAAATTCTTTTATTGATATACTAATATCACGGCTCATTAATACAATGGATTTATTGTCCGTTTGTTTTCTTATGCTCAAGTTAGCATGTTGTATATCAAAATTACCCATGATCCATTTTGATACCGATGTTTTAGGGTTACTGGCATTGTACAAAGAAACTTTTAGTTCCGGATTGACAAGCTTTGTATTTTCAAGAATGGGGTATTTTCTTTCAAGTGATTTTGCAATAGCGGGAGTAAAATTGATTGAAGGAATAATTGCAGTGATGGTATCATTCTCTTTATTGAAAGATAAATTGATGTTGTTAAAGAAAGAATTGTGTTGGTCTATCAGCGAAAAACTACTCGATCTTAATTGTGTAGTTGGAGATGAGAGGCTTAGGTTTCCTCCTAATACATCTATATAGCTTAAGGTTATTTCATTTGCATCATTGGTAGAGAAATCTTTCACAAGTATTTTATCAAGATCTGCAGATACATCCAAATTGTTACTAGAACTGAACTTTGCTTTTGTTGGTCCGGCTGACAGGTATTTAATCATCAATTCAAATTCATCTTCTTCGGAATTGATGGATTTAATACCTTTTGTTTTGCTTTGCTTAATTTGAATATTTGCATTGCTGTATAAAATTGAGTCTATCTTAATTTTTGTAAAATCATCATTGAACCTATAATTCTGTATACTTACATTGTCTGCGCTAATTCTGTTTTGCGTACTGCTTAAGATAAATAATTTTGCTTTTATTGATTTTTCACTACCTAGAAATTCACCTTGATACAGTTCAATATTTTGTTTTCCTAAGTTGATCTTGGCAGAATCAAAGTTCATTTTCTCTATGGAGGTTACCATACCCTCGTAAGTGGATAAATCAAATATTTCATTTACTGAAATTTCAGATTGTATACCTCCAACTATAATTTCTTTGTTATTATTGATGGATTTGTTTTTAACGAATCCATTGTTTATACGGATTGTTTCCAGGTCAATTTGTTCGCTGAAATCAGTTAAATAAGCTTTTATTGATTTTGCTTTCGTTTTATTTTGCCTTTCTTGATAATTATTGATGAAAGTAGCATTACTCAGTTCAAGTTCTTTTGCCTTTAAGTATTTGTTTAATATAAGTTCATAAAGATCAAGACCGGTTAACCTAAATACAGGGATGGTGAAATATCTTTTTTCGGCATCGTTATTCTTCTCTGTTGGGGTTAATTTAAAATTCAACAGTGAAAGAGACAAGTTGTTATAGACTACACTATCAAATGAAATATTGTATTTGCCATCTCTTAGTGTTTCTTGAAAATTCTTGATTGCAAATTGCAGTTTCCCAATTTCAATTGGTATAGCCTGTGTACTATCGATATTTACGTTGTGAGCAATAAAATTATTTCCTTCTGTATTGAATAAATTGCTATTGTTTTTTCCTTTAGTATTAATGGTAATATTACTGTTGAATAGTCCAAGGTAATTCATAGTTATTCTGCCAAGCAGGCCTGCTACTTTCTTTTCCAAGACCAATCCATCATATGCAGTATTTTTCTTTTTAGAAACATCCAATTCTAATTTTATAATAGGATCCGTACATATAACAGAATCCGCCTTAATCTTGTTGTTCGTATAAAGTTCATTAAAATCAATATTTCTAATACGCAGTTTTTTAAATGCAATCGCAAGATCATTTTTTGAGGAATCGTTGGACTGGCTATTTATTTTGAAGTCGTCTAGCTTAACCACATTCATCTCCGCATCAAATTCCAAGGCACCATATTGAATGCGGTAATCTCCTTCTGGAAATTCTATACTTTGGTTCTTAGAGCTGATGTTTAGTTTGTCAAAGCTAATTCCTAGTTTTTCTTTTTTCTGTTCAGATAATTTCAATTCATCAAGTATGATATTGATATTGCCAAGGGTAATAGACTTTTTATATGGTTCAAGATCATGAAAAGTAATACTTCCCTTTTTCAAACCAAACCTTTTTACTTGAATGGCATTGACTATTTTTTTAAGCGCCAAGTAGATATTACCAATTCTGATATTCAGGCTATGGTTCCCTGATGATGATTTTTGTTTACCATTGTTATAGATGTTGATCATTGGTTGATCGGCCAGGAGGTAGTCGACCAACAATTGTTTTTCCATTATAAACGATCGAATTGATCTCAATTGAAGGGAGAGGTGTTTGAATTCAACCGAGTAGGTTTTCGACTTGCTTTGCGGATCGTTGAAAAAAAAGGCAGTATTATGAAGGTCCAGTGTTTCGTTAGGGAATAGACTCAGTCGCACCCTCCCAATTTCCACTACAACCTTCCCCTTGCTTTGTTTAGCCACCAAATCCTCAAGGAGTTTAGCGCTGTATTGTTGGATGAAAAATTGAAGACCAAGAAAAATCAAAATAATTCCTCCTAGTATTGCCAGTAATCTCTTTTGGATTTTATTTAATGCTATTTGTCCCAATAATTTAAAGATACAATGGCAATGAGAAAAATCACAGTCTTTGGTGTTGATTTTCTCATTTAGTAGTAAACTTAAAAATTGATATTGGATAAAAAAGAAAATGAATCTCATTAAACACCTCAGCAAATCTGGATATGACCTAATTGATGGCCCGATTCGTAATCACCAACCGCTTCAGTTATGGTTGAAGCAAGGGGCAAACCGACCGGAATTGTATTTTGATCATATTAGTCAAGTTTTTAAAGGCCCATATGACTTGACGGTAGATGAAGACCCGACTTTGAACGTGGAAGCAACACATCAGGTGGAGCATGATTTTGCATTGGGACTAGCAGTGTTAAAAGAACTGATGCAGGCTATTGGTGGTACACCTTTTGATATCAGTACGGGTATACAAACGGGACAAAAAATTAGCATCAAGTATAAAAATGCTTATACAGCTTCGGTAACTATTGGACAACTAACTTCTTACTTAAGTGAATCGAGTATAGAGGGGGTTAGTGAAAATTTTATGCATCACCTAAATTCAAATCAAGTGCTATTGATAACGGGAGTTGTATTTGCTAAACAGTTGGTGATGGATGTATCCACCGATCGCGATATAGATGTGGGTTGGGTAGCCAAGTTACAGGCAGCCAAGGATCCTAAGTTGTCGTTTAGTTTAGAAAACAAGCGACAACTCAAGATGACCACAAATGGAACGAAAGAATTCCCAGTTGCGATTAAAGCGAGTCGACTTGATTTTGATCAAAGAAAATTCAAGGGTATGCGTTTGGTTACCGATAACCGTAACTTCTTTTAGTTACTTGTTGGTGCAATGCAATAGGTTAAACCACTTCAAATCCTTGATTTTTCTTAACTTTGCAGCATTCTCAACAACTAACCAACTGATGATTCGACTTCAGCAGCTATTCATGCTGGTTTCAGCATTTTTATTATTCAACATTTCCACTGTAAAGGCACAAGAAGAAACAAAAGCGTTTTCTAAAGAGATAAAAAAAGAAAAGAAAGATAGCGTTGTCGTAAAAAGTAATTTCTCTGGTTTAGTCGGATTGACCTCAAATGGCTTATCCATCATTCCCACTTTTGCATTAAATGCGCCAGCATATACATTTCTACTCTCGGTTTCAAAAAATAAATTCAGTTTTGATCCAGATATACGTTTGACCTTAGATGGAAGGAAAGGGGGTATGGTATTTTGGTTCAGGTACAAGGCAGTTGAAGGTAAACGATATAATTTAGGAGTCGGTGCCCATCCTGCTTTTAATTTTCAAACCAGAAAGATTATTGATCCAGGTACTCTTGCTTTGTCAGAAATCACCCAAGCCAGAAGATTCATAGCAGCTGAAATTAATCAAGGCTACCAGGTAACTAAAAATTTCCGCATAGGGATGTATTATCTAAAGGGCTTTGGCTTACAGACTGATGCGATAAGAAGTTCACATTTTTTAACCTTTAATACTACATTTTCTAACATTAAGTTAGGCGGAGAAACTTCCTTGCAATTCACTCCCCAGGTTTATTACTTGAAACTTGATAAAGAGGATGGGATCTTCTATACGCACACAATGAGCATATCTAAAAAAAATATTCCCTTCTTGTTGCAATCGACTATCAACAAAAATATCAAAACAAATATTACTGGGGGAGACAGGCTTCAGTGGAACATCACCCTATTCTATAGCTTCAATAGAAAGTATGGTAGGAATATTGGCGAAGACATCAATAGAATAGAAGATCAGATAACAGACTTCTAATCTTTACCCAGCTTAAAACAAAAAAATCTCCAACGAAATGACGGTTTTTTTGTATTTTCAAGTTGAATAAGTTTTGTCCCTCTTCTCCATTTTAACAAGGGTATATCAGAGCCAAATACCAAGAACAAAACAATTGATAAAAAAAATACATGAACAGAAGAGAAGTAGTTAAAAGGGCTACCTTTTTATTAGGGGGAGCAATCACTTTTTCGGGCTTTGGCGCTTGCGAAATGTTTAATCAGGTTTCGGAAAGTGAATCCAAATCAATAGCATCACAGGAGTTGTTGATTGCTGAAATCGCTGATACCATTATTCCTGACACCAAAGAAGTACCTGGAGCCAAAGCTGCAGGTCTTGGCCCTTTTATCGTGATGATGATGCAGGATTGTTATACTGCGGATGTTCAGAAGGATTTTGCAGATGGATTAATGAAAGTGGATGCAGTCTCTAAGGGCAAGTACAACAAATCATTTATTTCATTAACGCTTAATGAGCGAGAAGAAATCTTTAAATTATTCAAAGCGGAAGTCCAGACACAAATAGACGCCAAAGAAAATCCTTCACAATTCTTTCCGCTTATTTATGAACTCACTTGTCTGGGTTATTATACTTCGGAAATTGGAGCTACAAAGGCTTTAAATTATGTTCATATACCGGGCAAGTATGAAGCCTGTATTCCATTGCAACCCGGACAAAAAGCATGGGCTACCTAATTATTAATTGCATATTTAATAAGAAAGATGAATAACAACATAAAAGCAGAGAAGCAAAATACGTATGATGCCATCGTAGTTGGTTCAGGTATCAGCGGTGGTTTGGCTGCAAAAGAATTGACAGAAAAGGGCTTAAGGGTTTTGATGTTAGAGCGTGGCCGTAATGTTGAGCATGTAAAAGATTATGATACCGCGCTGATGAAGCCATGGGAATTTAAACACAGAGGAAGAGTTACGCTTGAAGACCGTAAAATGCAGCCAGTACAAACCCGTGGCGGTATGTATAGCGAGTTTAATGCAAAGTTTTGGGTGAATGATATGGAATGTCCATACACTGAAGTGAAACGATTTGACTGGTATCGGGGCTATCATGTTGGAGGACGATCCATTACCTGGGGACGTGGTTGTCTTCGGCTCAGTGAGATGGATTTTTCTGCCAACGCTAAGGATGGCTATGGTGTTGACTGGCCTATACGATACAAGGATATTTCACCCTGGTATGATTATGTAGAACGCTTTGCTGGAATTAGCGGACAAAATGAGGGACTTGCACAATTTCCTGATGGCATGTTTCTTCCTCCTTTTGAAATGAATTGCGTTGAAAAGGCGGTGAAAGAACGAATCGAAAAACATTATAGCAGAGCGCGGATGATGACCATTTACCGGATGGCGAACCTAACTGTTCCGCATAATGGTAGGGGCAATTGTCAAAACCGAGATCTCTGTGACAGGGGTTGTCCGTTTGGCGCTTATTACAGTACGCAATCGGCAAGCTTGCCAGCAGCGATGGCTACTGGTAACCTGACGCTTCGGCCTTATTCTATTGTTAGCGAGGTGCTTTATGATAAAGAAACCAAGAAAGCCAATGGAGTGATGGTGATTGATTCAGAGACCAATGAGCACATAGAATATTCTGCAAAAATAATTTTCATGAATGCCTCAACGTTGGGCACAACTCAAATCCTATTGAACTCTACTTCTGACCTCTTTCCTGATGGTTTGGGTAACAGTAGCGGGCAGTTGGGACATAACCTGATGGATCATCACTTTCAAATTGGTGCTTCTGGAAGAGCTGAAGGTTTTGATGATAAATATTATGCTGGTCGTCGTCCAGTTGGTGTTTATATTCCCCGTTATCGAAACCTTGGGGATAAACCAGATCGGGATTACTTGCGCGGTTTCCATTATGGAGGAAGTGCAAGTAGAACAGGATGGGAAAGAGCCATTCCTGAAATGGGATTTGGTAAAGACTTCAATGAGGATATGACAGAACCTGGACCGTGGACTATGGGTCTGGGATCCTTCGGTGAACATTTACCGGAATTTAAAAACCGTGTTTTTCTTGACAGAACAAAGAAAGATAAATGGGGACTTCCATTGTTGGCAGTCGATTGTGAGTTTGGTGAGAACGAACGTAAAATGCGCATTGATATGAAAAACGATGCAGCTGAAATTCTGGAAGCTGCCGGAATGAAAGACGTTCAGTCTTTCGACAGACTATCAGTCCCAGGAATGGGAATCCATGAAATGGGTACGGCCCGTATGGGACATGATCCTAAAACTTCCGTTCTAAACAAATGGAACCAAATGCATGAGGTAAAGAATGTATTTGTTACCGATGGTGCTTTCATGACTTCAAGCGCTTGTCAGAATCCTTCCTTAACCTATATGGCCTTCACCGCAAGGGCTTGTGACTATGCAGTAAATGAACTAAAGAAAGGGAATTTATAAACGCTATAAGGGTTCAAATCCCGGGCTCGCTAAATGAAAATCAAGGACTTACGTTAAATCGTGGGTCCTTTGTTGTTTTTGAGTGAAGTATTGCGTGATTTTTTTGCTATTTCTAACCCAATACACGAACCTTTAATGCAGATATCTCTACAGGGACAACAAAATAAAAAGTAAATTAGTATAAGCGTATGATGAATATTAAATGCATTTTCTGATTTTATATTGAGTTTGCTAAAAATTTAAATAAATATTTATGCCAATTATTAAAGATTTATTACGGATTAAAAATAGAAAACTAATTACTGTTTCTAGCACGGCAAGTATTTTTGATGCTTTAAAAATAATGGCTGAATCAAATATTGGATGTTTAATTGTTTTAGAAGGTGATAGTTATGTAGGTATGTTTACAGAAAGAGATTATGCCCGTAAGATAGTTTTAGAGGGCCGATCTTCAGATACAACCACTGTGAATGAAATTATGATTTCAGATATACCCATCTTGAATAACAATGATACTATCGAGCTATGTAGTAAAATAATGACTGAAAAAACATTAAGGTATTTACCTGTTTTTGAAAATAACCAATTGATTAATCTGATTAGTCAAAGTGATATTATTAAATATACGATAGACTCTCAAAAGTCACTTATTGAACATTTACAGAATTATATGAATTTGAAATAAAATTACATATTAACATTATAATTTTGAACAACTTAATAATTATAGCACACCCAGATAAAAAAAGCTTTTGTCACAATGGTATTTTTAAAACTATTGAAAAAACCTTAAACTCAAACAAAGAAAAAGTTCATGTTATTGATCTTTATCAAGAAAATATAAATTTTAATTTCGGGGAAATAAAATCCAAGAGTATAGAGATTTAATAACTTGGACTAATAGAATTTATTTTATATCACCAGTTTGGTGGTTTAGAACTACACCTGCTTTGGAATCATTTTTTGATCAAATTTTTACACCAGGTTTTGCGTATAAGTTTATACCTATTTCAAAACTATATGGTTATCCAAAACCATTACTAAGTCATAAAAAGGTAAGAACATATCTAACCCATGGAGCTCCTGCATTACCTGTAATATCAATATATCTTAATTCAGTTAAATTAAGGCTAATTATGGGCGTGTATTCATTTGTATTCGGTTGGTTTAAAACAAAAACTCGCCAATTTTGGAGTGTACCATTTGTATCTCAGAATAAAAGAATTGCATATTTAATAAGAGTTGAAAAAGATATATTAAAGGATATTTAAAATGAAAAATCTACTAGTATGTTTTTGTTGCTAGGATTAGCAAGCACTTCTTTCGCACAAGAAACGGAAGAACTATTTAAAAAATTTATTATTCAAGATTTAACGACTTATTCAAAAGCTGTTGAATACAAAGACTATAATAAAGTAGTTGAATATTTTTATTACCCTCATAACAATAGTGGTACCGTTGTGAAAGACAAATAATACATTCTATCCTTTTAATTTTCAAGAAATATTAGTGGAGAACAGAAACCAATATATAACGGGGCGTATCAGCAAAGCCTTATAAGTAGATGAATTTAAAATTATTATTATGAACTTATTACTCATATTAGGTCTAGCATCTTTAGGCTTGTTGTAAGTTCCCCTGTCATCAATAAAAAATCCCTAAAACATTGTAAAACAATGAATTAGGGACATTTAATTGCTGTAGGGGGAGGGATCGAACCTCCACGAGGCAGTTAGCTATAGCGCAAAGTTTATCTGCCGCTAGGACAGATTCAGTGGTCGACCCTGGTCGCCTCTTGCGAGACGGCTCTACACTACGTTTATCCTGTTATCCTCACCCCCGAGACAAGGGGGCATGTCTGCCGAAAGTTTCATCACCCCACAGTGGTAAAGAACTGATGCAAATTTAATAAAAAGAAAGATTTATTAAAAATAATTCAATAAATATTTTTAATTTATAGAAATTATTCAATAAATTGCATTAATAATTGAATTAATAATAAAACAGATAACGATTATGCCTTCAAAATTAAATCTTGACAAACTAGACTTTCAAATCATCCAGATCATGATGCAGGATGCGGGTATTTCTTATGCTGACCTTGGTAAAAAACTTTTTGTTTCCGGTGGTACCATTCACGTCCGTATCAAAAAGCTTCAAGAAGTTGGTATAGTTAAAGGTACTAAATTGAATGTTGATCTCAAACTCTTGGGTTACGATATCACAGCTTTTGTAGGAATTTATCTTGAAAAAAGTTCTTTGTATGATCAAGTGGCAGAAGATTTGAAGCAAATCCCTGAAATTGTTCGTCTCAACTACACCACTGGTAACTACTCCATGTTTATCGAAGTAGTAGCCAGGGATATCAATCAGCTGAAATTTGTTTTGCATGATCAATTGCAAAAAATAAAAGGGATTGAAAGAACCGAAACCTTGATCTCATTGGATGAGAGCTTTAGTAGAAACGTTCCGGTAGCGGGATAGACTGACAAACAAATTTTTACCACCCCTCATCCACCTACGGCGGACAAGCTCATCCCGAAATTTCGGGATTCGGAGCCCCTCCTATTTTAGGAGGGGGAGTATAACTGACAACCGTCAATTAATGTTAATTTTTTTGGAAATAATTGTTAATCACTGATCACGGAGTAATTTTACCGGACAGAATAGCATGAAGGGTTTTTTGATTTTTGAAAATGAGTCTTCTCGGTTTGATGATGATGGTCTCCTAATTAATTTTATTGATCAGGCCATAAAAGAAGATGTTGGTGAAGGAGATTTGACCACAGCATCCGTTGTGCAAAATAGTAGGATTGCTACTGCCCATTTTCTAGTAAAAGAGGATTGCATTATTGCAGGTATTGCACTCGCGACAATCATTTTTAAGCGTATCGATCCAGCTATATCATTTACGCCATCACATAAAGATGGTGATTTCACAAAAGCTGGAACACTACTTGGCTCCGTTTCTGGAGACATTGCATCTCTTCTAAAAGCAGAACGATTGGTCCTCAATGCCATGCAGCGTATGTCTGGTATTGCAACTAAAACAAAACTACTTGTTGATCAAGCATCACCTTTTGGCGTAACAATTTTAGATACCAGAAAGACAACACCCAATTTTCGAATCTGCGAAAAATGGGCCGTAGCCATTGGTGGTGGCAAGAACCACCGTTTTGCTTTGTACGATCAAATATTAATAAAAGACAACCACATTAAGTTTGTAGGCGGAATAAAAAATGCGTTGGATAATTTAGCCAACTACCTTGAAGTAAATAAGTTGGATGTCCCCGTCATTGTAGAAGTGCAAAACGAAGTAGAGTTTGTAGTCGCCATTCAATACCGAGCAATCACACGGATTTTAATGGACAATTTTAATCCTGAACAAATCACACAGCTGATTGCTAAATATGATTTTACGCAAAAGCTTGAAGCATCAGGAGGTATTCATGCTGAAAATATCGATGCCTATCTGAAATCAGGCATCCATTATTTATCAATAGGTGATTTAACCCACCACATTCAATCCATCGACATATCCCTAAAAATACAATAGATGTTATTTGAAAAAGAGGTAGAGCGTGTAGGTTATTTAAGCAGGTCAGTTCCAGAAGGTATTGATCTTGCAAAAGAAATTTTGCGACTGAAAAAAGAAAAAAATGCAGTCATTCTGGCACATTATTATGTGCATCCTGATATTCAAAAGTTAGCTGATCATATTGGGGATAGTCTCGCATTGGCACAAGTGTCTAAGCGAACAGAAAGTGATATCATTGTTTTTTGTGGCGTTCACTTCATGGCAGAGACTGCCAAAATTCTTAACCCTTCCAAAAAAGTATTGCTTCCAGATTTGCATGCCGGATGCAGTCTCGCTGATTCTGCAGATGAAGATGCATTTAGGGCATTTAAAAACCAACATCCCCATGCTGTTGTAGTTAGCTATATCAATTGCACTGCAAAAGTGAAGGCCATGAGTGATTATATCTGTACTTCATCCAATGCCGTTGATGTAGTAAATGCAATTCCTGCTGATAAAGAAATCATTTTTGCTCCCGATGAAAATCTTGGTAAGTATGTCCAAAAAATGACAGGCAGAAAAATGCATATTTGGGAAGGCGCCTGTATTGTGCATGTAAATATTTCTATGGATAAACTAAATGGTTTATTGGTGAAATATCCAGATGCAGAATTAATTGCGCATCCTGAGTGTTTGACTGAGGTATTGGATAAAGCACACTTTATTGGTTCTACAAAAGCTTTGCTGGAGTATGTACAACGTTCGACGGCATCAACATTTATTGTTGCAACGGAAGCAGGAATTTTATTTAAAATGAGAGAGGCCGTCCCGCATAAAAAAATTATACCTGCGCCTGCATTGGAATCCAATACCTGTGCCTGCTCAGAATGTCCGTATATGAAAATGAACACACTGGAAAAATTGTACAATGCATTGCATTACGAATTACCAGAAATTAAACTCGATGAAGAAATTATGGTAGGTGCGAGAAAGGCATTGGATAACATGTTGGCCATTTCATGAGCAAACTAAAAGTATATGATGTTTTGGTATTGGGTTCGGGGATAGGTGGTCTGTCCTTTGCAAATTATTTTTTGGAAAAACAACAAACCAAATCCCTCAATGAGCAATTGTCTTTGTTGGTTGTTTCTAAAGGCGAAGCAGATCAAACCAATACCGCATGGGCACAGGGTGGAATTGCTGCGCCGGTAAATGAGGCGGATAGTGTTTCACTTCATGTAATGGATACACTCAATGCAGGTGCGTTTGTAAATGACGTTTCAGTAACGGAAAAAATAATTACACAAGCTGCAGAAGCAGTCCAGGACTTGATTTCATGGGGCGCTGAATTTGATAAGAATAAAATGGGGGAGTTTGATTTGGGGTTGGAAGGCGGGCATTCAAATGCGAGAATTCTGCATCATCGAGATGTTACGGGTGCAAATATTCAAAAAGCATTGTTCAATAAGTTTAATCATTTGAAGGGCGAACTCAAAGCCCAATGTGTTGCCATCAAGGTTACCAAAAGCGGAAAAGGATTTTTGGTATTGTTGTATGATAAGGTTGAAAAAATACTTCATCCAATTTATTGTGCACAGTTGGTAATGGCTACTGGAGGTATTGGACAATTGTTTTTGCATACCACCAATACAAAAGATTCTAATGGGGATGGCATTTTTCTCGCCCATCAATTGGGTGCGGCAATTCGCGATTTGGCGATGGTGCAATTTCACCCTACTGGTTTATATGTAAAGGAGGGGAAAGATTTTCTTATTACAGAAGCACTCAGGGGTGCAGGTGCTGAATTGCTCAATCACGAACATGAATCATTTATGTTGAAATACGACCAACGTGGTTCACTCGCACCAAGAGATATTGTTTCGAGAGCTATATGGAATGAAATGAAACTCGCTGTAAAACCTTTTGTATGGCTGGATGCAACTAAAATTTCAATTGACCATCTTAATCAACATTTTTCAAACATCATCAAAAACTGTATTGATCGCGTTGGTATTGACCTGAGAAAAGAATTGATACCAGTAATGCCTATTCAGCATTATTCATGTGGAGGAATTTTAACTGACGAGTTTGGTATGTCTACTGTTGAAGGATTATATGCAATTGGTGAATGTGCAAGCACAGGTTTACATGGTGCAAACCGGTTGGCTTCCAATTCTTTGCTGGAGGGTATTTGTATGGCCAAGTTTGCATCGGAAAAAATCAACGGGGGAAAGCAAATTGAAACAGTATCAATCACTAATATCCCCACTGATTTGCCAGATCAACTTTCAGTTGATGTTGATCAAGTAAAATTGATATTGAGTGAAGCTGCGGGTGTGGTAAGAAATAGATTGAGCATGACAAATGCAGTAGAAAATTTAGAACACCTGAAACGCAATGCACTAAATACTTTATTTGAGGTAGCCGACTTTGAAAATACGGTAACGCTTGAACTCTCTATTTTACTTTTACAGGATGCAATTTCAAAAGAGGAAAGTATTGGGGTGCATTATGTAGAACCGATAACCGATAACCGTTAACTGTTAACCGTTAACCGTTCCTTCCATTCATAGCGTTTGAAGAAGCTTAGACTGGCTGATAACACTATGTATACAATATGAAAGGGTTGTGCAATGATGAACCAAGGCAATAGATCTTGTTTCCCAAAAAATCTTGCAATCCTGATCATGAATGGAAATTCAAAAATGGTCTTCACCAACATAAGCAACATTCCCCACTTCAAATATTGCAGATCATAAACACCAGCAATCAACATCACCAACAAACTCAGGTTCACCCAATAGACCAACAACAGAACGAGCTTGATATTGGTATTCTTATAGCTTGTCGATTTGCTGGCCCAACGAATGCGCTGTTGAATGAATACGCGCAAACCTGCTGCGGGTAAGGTTTCTACAATGACATCCTGCGAAAAACAGTATTTGATTTTTCTTGGAAAAGCAGACTGCATTTTTTCCATCAACAACATATCGTCGCCAGTAGGTAGGTGATCAATTCCTGCAAAGCCATTTACTTTTTTAAAAGCGTCTTTGGTGTACAGTAAATTTGCACCATTACACATGTTGAATATTTCTTTGCTCACAGCAGCAGCGGTAATGCCCTGAAGTGAAAGGAAGTCGAGCGACTGAAACCGTTCAAAAAAATTCTTCTCTTTTGTATATTTAACAGGAGCGGCTACAAAAACTGCATCGTGCTCAGCACGAAAGCACAATAAAGTATTGAGCCAGTTGGGGAGATACACACAATCTGCATCAGTTGTTACAATAATTGGATGGGTAGCTAAAGCAATCCCTTTGGTGAGTGCTGCTTTTTTCCCTTGCGCTTCATTTTCTAGTCGGACTATACGAACACCACGAGTTGCATATCCCACCACAACGGCTCCTGTACGGTCGCTCGATCCATCATCCACCACAATAATTTCCATTTGATCTACTGGTAGGGTTTGCTGCAGTAGTGCATCAAGACATCGAGCAATATTGTTTTCTTCGTTTCGGGCAGGGATGATTACGGATACTTTCTCACTGCTGATGCTATTGGCTTTGTAATAGGGAAGCACCATTAGGTATCGGGTAGCACGACCAATAACAATCCTGTAGAAGGCGAGAAGTAGGGCAATGAAGAGGTATAAAACCATAATTGAATTTCTTCGGATGAACCGAACGTTAAATTTCATCATTTCCTGCCGAAAAGATTTTTTTGGTCGGGTAAATTTCCTAACTTTAATTAGTTGCATAACTAACTATATGCCAAACAACCAATTTAGAAGAGGAGAATTATACAGTTTTATAACGGGGATGGCATCGACTGCCATAGCACGTCGTTTGCAAAAAAATTTCAAGCAAGAAGGCATTGAAATTACGATTGAGCAGTGGAGTGTGTTGTATCATCTTTGGAAAACCGATGGAATTAGTCAGCAAGAATTATGTAACGCTTCATTTAGAGACAAGCCAAGCATTACGCGGTTGGTAGACAACTTAGAGAAATTGAAATTGGTAAAACGATTTCCATCGCAGACCGACAGAAGATCAAATATGATCATGTTGACAGATGCTGCAAAAAAACTGCAAGAGAAGACGATGGAATTAGCGGCAAAAACATTGAATGAAGCATTGGAAGGTGTGAATGCATCAGATGTAGAAACGGCAAAAAAAGTGTTGCAACAAGTTTACGATAACCTAAAATAAAATTTTAAATACCAGTTATGGAAACAACCAACAAAAAGCCACAGGCCATTAAGGGAGGCGGATCACTTACAGTAGAATCACTTCCAGCAGAAACTTTTATTCCAGAGGATTTTACTGAAGAACAGAAGATGATGATGGAGATGTGTGATCAATTTTTGGTTGCAGAGATCAATCCATTGTTGGATAGGATTGATAAATTGGAACCCGGACTGATGCCTTCGCTTATGGCGAAAGCTGGAGAGATGGGTATGTTGGGCGTTGCTATCCCTGAGCAATATGGAGGCTTGGGCAAGGAATTTATTACTGCCATTATTATGGCAGAGGGCTTGGGTGCGGGACATTCATTCTCTGTCGCATTTGGAGCACATACCGGTATTGGTACTTTACCGATTCTTTATTTTGGTACAGATGCTCAGAAAGAAAAATACATCCCCAATCTTACAAGTGGTGTATGGAAAGGCGCTTATGGTTTAACAGAACCCAACAGTGGCAGTGATGCCTTGGGTGCAAAATCGACAGCCAAGTTGACGGAAGACGGGAAGCATTATATTTTAAATGGACAGAAATGCTGGATCACCAATGGAGGTTTTGCAGATGTATATACGGTATTTGCGAAGGTGGATGGTGTACATTTTACTTGTTTTATTCTTGAACGTGGGATGGAAGGATTTACGCAAGGACCAGAAGAACACAAAATGGGGATCAAAGGATCATCTACAGTGCAACTTTATTTTCAGGATTGCAAAGTGCCTGTTGAGAATGTATTGGGTGAAGTTGGCAAGGGCCACGTCATCGCATTTAATATCTTAAATATTGGTAGACTTAAATTGTGTGCTGCAACATTGGGCGGTGCAAAAAAATGTTTAGAGCAAACCATTCAATACGCAAAAACAAGGGAGCAGTTTAAAAAACCGATTGCAGAGTTTGGTGCAATTCAACACAAGATGGCAGAAATGACCATACGAAATTGGGTTGCAGAAGCGGGCTTGTACAGGGCTTCTATGTGGATAGAACAAAAAGAAGAAGATTTATTAGCTGCTGGCAAACCTTTTAACGAATCGTTGTTGGGTGCTGCAGAAGAATATGCCATTGAGTGCGCCATGATTAAAGTATTCGGATCTGAGTTGCTTGATTATGTGGTAGACGAATGTGTACAGATACATGGAGGGAATGGATACAGTGATGAGTACAATGTTTCAAGGGCATATCGTGATAGTAGAATCAACCGTATCTATGAAGGCACCAATGAAATCAATCGTTTGTTGATTGTAGATATGGTTTTGAAACGTGCCATGAAAGGAAGATTAGATTTGATGGGACCAGCCATGGCCGTTCAAAAAGAACTCATGAGCATTCCAGAATTTGGTAACTCAGATGACAGTCCCTTTGCTGAAGAAAGAAAAGCCATTCAGCAATTTAAAAAATCCATCTTGATGGTTGCAGGTGCTGCAGTGCAAAAGCTCATGATGAAAATTGAATCAGAGCAAGAAATATTGATGAACATTGGCGATATGGCTATTGAAACTTTCCATGCAGAGAGTGGATTGTTGCGTGCAATGAAATTGGTAGAGCAAAAAGGAGAAGCCAATTGTGGTTTTGAGTTGGATATTGCCCGAACTTATTTGTATGATGCAGCAGATAAAATTAATAAATCAGGAAAGGATGCCATCAATGCATTTGCAGCAGGCGATGAGCAAAGAATGATGTTGCTTGGTTTGAAACGATTTACCAAAGTGGTACCATTCAATAGCAAAGATGCAAGAAGAAGAATTGCAGCGCGATTATAGTTATTGGCTAACCTAGGTTAAAAAACAAAAGACCGGTGAAAACCGGTCTTTGTTATATCAACTGGACACTTACACTGTTAACTTGTTTTTTGTAACTCTGAATAATATTTGCTGATGTCGGTTACTCCTTTCTTTGATTCTTCTGGTGTGTTAGATAAGGTAAAGTTTTCCCACTGAGCAAGACCCGCTTGAAAACTCCGAGCAACATTGGTTGCATCAACTCCTTTCTTTTTCTCACTGCTTGAGTAAGCCAATCCACCTGCAATTACAGCCGTAGCAATAATGGAAATCAATCCAAGCACAAACCTTAGGTCTGCTTCATGCCTTAATGGATCCATGAGGTGCATGGTAAGCATCAATACATAAGAACCAAAGGCGAATACTATGCCGGCAAGGACAATTGTTTTTTGAAAATCTTTATTCTCGTATAGGGTTATTTTCAAAAAATGGATAAATAACATAGATGAGAAAACGAATACAGGTGCAGAACCTACGAGCATTATTTTGAGTAAGTTACTTTCGTTGATACCACCTAAAGCAAGTGTTAAAGAATTTGCTGTAAGTAAGCCAGCGAGGGTAACACCCATCATTCTGCTCATGCGTTTATTGTCTGTTAATTGCACCAAGATGATCAACATCAATGGAGCTTGAATAACGGAAGAAAAAGTATTCATCGCAGAAGCGATTTCTGTTGGAAATGCTGCAAAGCGTTGAACAAGTAAGGTTGCTATTACTGGAAGTAAATAAACAACGGCAAGAACAGAGAAGTTGGCTTTGCTTAGGAAATTTAATTTTTGGTTCATTGGTATTGGATTTTTTTAATGGCTCGCTTTAAAAACGCAACAAATGCATACGTATTATAATTTGAGGGCAAAACCGTTGAAATTGAGGGAAAGTGCTTTTATGATTACGTATATATACGATAGTCCACCGTAAATAGCCCATGCATCTTCTACTTTTTGATTTAATTTCGCGAAACAAATAATTTATATGTCGCTCAACAACACATTTATACACCATGTCTATTTCTGGTTAAAGGATCCTGAAAGCAAAGAAGACCTTAAACAATTGATAGCTGGACTAGCAAGGCTCAGTGCAGTACCGGAAATCAACCTCTTTCATATTGGTACGCCTGCAGTCACCGATAGAGAAGTGATTGACAATACCTATGCAGTTTCCTGGTTGAATGTTTTTTTATCAGCAAAGGACCAAGATGTGTATCAGACCCATCCCTTGCATTTGAAGTTTATTGAAGAGTGTTCACATCTTTGGAGCAAAGTGAAGGTTTACGACTCCATTCATCATCAATAGTAATATTAAATAAGTACCATGTTTCAAAAAGGTCGATCAGCAGCGCTGGGATTCATCTTTATAACTGTGTTGATTGATGTGATTGGTTTTGGTATTATTATTCCAGTATTGCCCAAGCTCATTCAAGACTTAACCGGTGGTGATATGAGTGAGGCATCCCGTTACGGCGGATGGATGATGTTTACTTATGCATTCATGCAATTTTTGTTTGCACCAATTTTGGGCAACTTGAGCGACCGGTATGGAAGAAGAACCATCATCCTGATTTCTCTTTTCGGTTTTGGATTGGATTATTTGTTGTTGGCATGGGCTCCTACCATTACGTGGTTGTTTATAGCAAGAATCTTATCGGGGATAACCGGAGCGAGTATCACTACGGCATCAGCATATATAGCCGATATCAGTACGCCTGAAAAGCGTGCCCAGAATTTTGGTATGATAGGAGCAGCGTTTGGATTGGGCTTTATAATTGGACCGTTTATTGGTGGAGTATTAGGACAATACGGCGATCGTATTCCATTTTTGTTTGCAGCTGGTTTAACCTTGGTGAATTGGTTGTATGGTATGTTCATCTTGCCAGAATCTTTGCCAGCAGATAAAAGAAGAAAATTTGAGTTCAAAAAGGCCAATCCAGTAGGATCATTGTTGCATCTGAAAAAATACCCAGCAATAGCTGGATTGGTAGTTTCCCTTACACTTATATATATAGGCGCACACGCCGTACAAAGTACCTGGAGTTATTATACCATGGAAAAATTTAAGTGGGACCCTGCCATGGTGGGCTATTCATTGGCTTTTGTAGGGTTGATGATTGCTGTTGTGCAGGGAGGGTTGATTAGGGTGGTGATTCCCAAATTCGGACAATCCAAGTCTTTGTTCACTGGTTTGGTGATGTATACCATCGGTATGTTCTGTTTTGCTTTTGCTGGATCAACGGAATTTATGTTTGCATCCTGCTTTGTGTATTGTTTGGGCGGAATAGCCGGTCCCGCCTTGCAGGGAATGATTTCTTCCCATGTTCCTTCCAATGAACAGGGGGAATTACAAGGGGCATTAACCAGTTTAATGAGTGCCACCGCAATTGTTGGTCCGCCGCTCATGACCAATCTTTTTTCTGTCTTTAGTAAGGGCGATGCCAGCTATTATTTTCCTGGGGCTCCATTTATAGCAGGGGCGTTATTCTTCCTTGCCAGTACAATTATTACCTTCAGAAGTCTCCAAGCAAAGAGAAAAGCAGTCCCATTTTGAAAAAAATGTTGTTAAAATGTGGAAAAAAGTCTCATTTTTTATCTTTTTAACTTGCAAATCAAATTATTAGGACTAATTTTATATTGTAATTTGAGTTAAGTACAGTATTTAGTAAGTGAAAGTATTTTCTGCTAAGCATGTTCTGCTAATAGATAAGTCTTCTTTACGTCTGTGTTTCTCTCATCCTTTTTTTAATTTTTTATTTTTTTGAAATGAACATTTATGTTTCAAATTTGAGCTTCAACGTACAGGATGAAGACTTGAAAGAATTCTTTGCTGAGTACGGAGAAGTAACTTCAGCAAAGGTTATTACAGACAAATTCACTGGCCGTAGCCGTGGTTTCGGTTTTGTTGAAATGTCTGACGATGCAGCTGCTCAGAAAGCAATCCAAGAATTGGATGGTGCTACTGTAGAAGGTCGCGCAATCAAAGTAAGCGAGGCTAAACCTCGTGAAGCTCGTCCAAGCACTGGCGGTAGCGGTGGTGCTGGAGGTGGCGGTGCACGTCGCAACTTCGGTGGCGGCGGTGGTAATGGCGGCGGCGGTGGAAACCGTTGGTAATTGCATCATTTACCGAATTGAAAAAGGGGCTTATGCCCCTTTTTTTATTACCCTATTTCAACCCATTGTATCTTTGTAAAAAATAAAGCATGAGTATCGTTACCGATTTCAATGAATACCGCGAAAGGATGAATGAGGTCATTCTTGGGAATGGCAATTTGGTAATGAAGCGTTTGTGGAATTTAGATACCAACACCTATCAGGAAGGCGCATTGGATGTAAAGACAAAAGAGATGTTGGGCTTGGTAGCAAGCATGGTGTTGCGATGTGATGATTGCATCAAATACCATTTGGGAAAATGCAATGAATTGGGGATGTCTACTGATGAGGTATATGAAGTGTTTTCTGTTGCGAACATTGTGGGGGGTACTATTGTAATCCCTCATACCAGAAGGGCTGCTGAATATTGGGAAGCATTGTTGGCAGATGAGAAGAAGGATTAATTCAGTAATTTTAAATGTATAAACCTATAATATGAGTGAGACAATCCAGGTGGCTAATCCAATTCTTACTGCAAAGGATTTTCAAACCGACCAAGAAGTAAGGTGGTGTCCGGGTTGTGGTGATTATTCCATTTTGGCACAGGTACAGAAGGTGATGCCAACGTTGGGCATTCCTCGTGAAAATATTGTAATTGTTTCTGGTATCGGATGTTCTAGTCGCTTCCCCTATTATATGGAAACCTATGGTATGCATTCAATTCATGGAAGGGCCACAGCCATTGCAAGTGGATTGAAAGCAACCCGTCCAGAATTGAGCGTATGGATTGTTACTGGTGATGGAGATTCATTGAGTATTGGTGGAAACCATACTATCCATTTGTTGCGAAGAAATTTTGATGTGAACATCATGATGTTCAACAACCAGATTTATGGATTGACGAAGGGACAATATTCACCCACATCCGAAGAAGATAAAGTTACGAAATCGACTCCCTATGGTAGTCTAGATCATCCTTTTAACCCACTGGCTTTGGCCATGGGCGCCGATGCCACTTTTATTGCGAGAAGTATGGATAGAGATCCAAAACAATTGCAAGAAATGTTGTTGAGAAGCAATGCACACAAAGGAGCCTCCTTTCTTGAAATTTATCAGAATTGCAACATCTTCAACGATGGTGCATTTGAAATATTTACGGAGAAAAGCAGCAAGCCTATGGAGACCTTGTTCCTGGAGCAAGGAAAACCATTGTTGTTTGGAGCAAACAAAGACAAGGGCATTAAATTAGATGGATTCAAGCCAGTAGTAGTTGATTTTAATGAGGGAAATAGTGCTGATGATTGTTGGATCCACGACGATAGCGATTTTTACAAAGCACAGATTTTGGTGCGTATGTTTGATGATCCTCGTGTTGAAGGACATTTACCAAGACCATTTGGGGTGTTCTTCCAAAATGACAGGGCTTGTTATGAAGACCAGTTGCGTTTACAGATGGAAGATGTAATTGCAACCAAAGGCAAGGGTAATCTCAACAAATTGTTGAGGGGAAATGAGACCTGGACCATCCAATAATTATGTTACTTACTATCCATCCGCAAGATCCTCAAGATCGTTTGATCAAAAAAGTGGCAGAGGTCTTGCGTGCCGGTGGAGTTATTATCTATCCAACAGATACGGTATACGGATTTGGTTGTGATATTTTTCAACCCAAAGCCATTGAAAGAATTTGTAGGATAAAAGGTATTGATCCTCAAAAAGCAAATCTATCTTTTGTGTGTAGCGATCTTTCTGATTTGAGCAAATATGCTAAGGCAATTTCTACACCACAATACCGGTTCATTAAAAATTATATACCGGGTCCATTTACCTTTATTCTTCCTGCGAGTAAAGAAGTCCCTAAAATTTTAAAGAGTAAAAAAGATACGATTGGACTCCGTGTTCCCAATCACTGCATCACCCATGCCATTGCTGCTGAATTGGGTCATCCTATCTTGAGTTCTTCATTGCCTGGTGATATGGTAGAAGAATACACAGACCCTGAATATATCCATGAAAAGTTTGAGAAGCTGGTAGACCTTGTGGTTGATGGGGGTATTGGTGGAATGGACTATTCTACGATATTCGACATGACCGATGCTGAGCCAATTGTTACAAGACAAGGCTTAGGACTGGTTGGCTAAATCATCCAAGCGAAATTAACCATCAACAGATTTTACAGTAAAGCTCAAACGATGCAATGCACATCTGCCATGTTGCTGAATTGCAGTCCTGTGGTCGCGTGTTGGATACCCTTTGTTTTTTTTCCAATTGAAATGGGGAAAGAGATCGTGTTGTGCCAACATAAAATCATCACGATAGGTCTTGGATAAAATACTTGCTGCTGCAATGGAACTATAGATTCCATCTCCTTTTATAATGGTGGTGTGTGGAATTTTTTTATAGGGTTTGAAACGATTTCCATCTACGATAATATGGACTGGTTTTTTTTTAAGTTGATTCAATGCCAGGTGCATGGCTTTAATAGAGGCATTGAGGATATTGATTTCATCAATTTCTGATGGATCTATTTTGGCAACTGCCCATCCGATGGCATGTTGTTGAATTTCTTCACGTAATTGGTAACGGATTTTTTCTGTGATTTTTTTAGAATCGTTCAACAACGGGTTTTGATAGTCGGAAGGTAAGATGACTGCTGCGGCAAAAACCGGTCCCGCCAGACAGCCCCTGCCGGCTTCGTCGCATCCCGCTTCGGGAAACCTTTCTTGGAAAAATGGTTTGAGCATCTGTTGCAAAGTAGCAAGAAAAATTCATCAAAAACGTGGCATCAGCATTCTGCGCAATACCTTTGCAGCATGAACGAAACAGGGGTATCAAAAAAATCGAAGGCAGTCGCCATTTGGTTATTGGTGGGCGTGGGCATGATTATCATACAAGTATTGCTTGGAGGGATAACCAGGCTCACTGGTTCTGGTTTATCCATAACGGAATGGAAGCCAATTCTTGGGGCTGT
Source organism: Chitinophaga pinensis (assembly GCA_945897185.1). Classification (GTDB taxonomy): domain Bacteria; phylum Bacteroidota; class Bacteroidia; order Chitinophagales; family Chitinophagaceae; genus Pollutibacter. The sequence goes on from CAMDFC010000014.1 coordinate 29,952, forward strand.
CCCGCCCATGAATGAAGCCGCATGGCAGAAGGCATTTGAACAGTACAAACAAATTGGTCAGTATAAACATTTGAATTTTGAATTCACCTTATCTGATTTCAAATTCATTTATTTCTGGGAATGGTTTCATCGCGAATGGGCTAGATTAATTGGCGTTGTGTTTTTTATTCCATTTGTATGGTTTATCATCAAGAAAAAGATTGAAAAATGGATGATCAATCCCATGATCATTTTGTTTTTGTTGGGGATGCTTCAGGCATTGTTGGGTTGGATTATGGTTGCCAGTGGTTTGAACAATGAAAACCTTTATGTGAACCATCTGCGTTTGGCCATTCATTTTATTGCAGCACTGGGATTGTTGTGTTATACAGTTTGGTTTGCCTTGATGTTGTTGGTCCCTAACGTAGAGCGAGTGGTAGCAACTCAGCTAAAAAAACAAACCAATCTTTTATTGGGGTTATTGGTGGTACAATTGATTTTTGGTGCATTCATGGCAGGTTTAAAGGCTGCCAATTTTGCAACCACTTGGCCGTTGATCAATGGAGAATTCATTCCTTCTTCTTTATCAAACGATACGTGGATGAATTTTACGCATGATCCATTGGCGCTACATTTTATTCACCGCAATCTTGCTTATTTGCTTGCATTATTGATATTCTTATGGTACAGAAAAGCGAAGAAGCTGGAAAGTGGAAAGTATTTTTCTAGTTGGAGAAGTATTCCGCTTTTGTTGGTAGTGGTGCAAATTGTGTTGGGCGTCTTTACTGTACTTTATGCAAACAACAGCACTGCGCTGCTCTGGTTTGGCGTAGCCCACCAGTTTACAGGCATGATGCTGTTGTTGTCTTTTGTTGGTGTAGGTTATTTGATAAAGAAAAAATAGCGTTTATTGTTTCAATCTTTTGAACACATAGCGTGTGATGAAAATCCCTACGCCATCGTCTTTTCCGGCATCACTTTCCACTGCACTATTTACAAAAGCAAGTTCCCATCCCTCTTCAGACATGGCATCGAGTTTTGAGGTAACTACTGCATCATTGGCTACAATGTTTTGAAACCGAATGCCGCCAATGTTGTAAAAGTTCAGGAGTTTGGTTTCGTCAAATTTTTTCACACGAATATCTGCACGGTCGGTTGCGTTTCTTGAATTTTCTTCTTCGCTTCTACTTGTAGTGAACTCTTTGTAATCTCTGGTTTCGTTGGAAGAAGTCATTCTTGATCTCCCCAATCCACTTGGTACAATCGATTCAACTGTGGTTACAATTCTAAATTCATATTTCTGTGCGAAACTGCTTGATGCACCCAATAGGCAGATCATCAAAAAAAGTAAATTCTTTTTCATGTATGTAGTTTTAGTATACTTAAGTTACGATAAAATAAATTCGAAATTCTTTTAATTGCTACTCAAATCAGCAGCAGACAGGCAATATAAGAACCGCACTAAAAATTGGACTTTTATTTAATTACCATTTTATCAGCGCGCTGGCCCAGGTGAAGCCACTGCCAAATGCAGCAAGACAAATCAAATCGTCTTCTTTCACCAATCCTTTTTCCCAAGCTTCACAAAGTGCAATTGGAATGGAGGCTGCAGTTGTATTTCCGTATTGTTGGATATTGTTGTAGACCTGGTCATCTCTTAGTTTGAGGGTATGTTGAACAAACTGTGCGATGCGTAAATTGGCCTGGTGTGGAACCAAGAGGTTGATATCAGCAGGGGTGAGGCCATTTTTGGTGAGTGCTTCCATGATAACTTCCGGAAATTTGACTACTGCTTTTTTGAAAACAGCCTGACCATCCATGAAGGGATAGATTTGACCTTCATCAATCATGGCGTGATTGAAAAACATTTGTCCAACTTCAGCATCATCAAAGCTGGCGTATTTTTCTTCTTTCCAGTGGTTGGCATGGGTACCTGGGTTGTACTGTGCCAAGATTTCTGCACTTTCGCCATCGCTGTGCAAATGTGTACTTAAAATACCAGCACCTGCTTTTTCTGTCGGTTGTAAAACAACTGCACCAGCACCATCCCCAAAAATTACACTTACGTTTCTGCCTCTGGTGGTAAGGTCCAAGCCAAAAGAATGTTTTTCACTACCGATAACCAGAATGTTCTTGTACATGCCTGAGCGAATAAATTGATCGCCTACGCTTAACGCATATACAAAACCACTGCATTGGTTGCGGATATCAAGCGCACCGATTTCTTTCATTTTCATGGCCCTTTGCACCAAAACACCGCAGCCTGGAAAATAGTAATCCGGACATAATGTGGCGAAGATGATGAAGTCGATGTCTTGCGCAGTAATGCCAGCACGTTCGATGGCAATTTTTGCCGCTTCAACACCCATGGTGGTGGTGGTTTCTTCAGTACGGTGGGCGTATCTTCTTTCTTTGATGCCTGTTCTTTCTTGAATCCATTCGTCACTCGTCTCCATGTATTTCAACAAATCGTTGTTGGTTACTACATTACTTGGGAGGTATTTACCAATACCGGCAATTTTTGACTGTGGCATAGTGTAAGTTAATGGTGAAAAATAGACCGATTTCATCTGAAATACGGTTTAAATCTACACAAACATAGAAAAACTAACTTGTCTCCCCATCAATGAACACGATAATAGTGAAAGCTTTGCTGATTCCTTAACAGAAATGGCCGACGCAACCTTAATTTAACTTGCCAACACGCCGAAAAAGGGGTAACTTTGCGGCCTCTAAACAAGTTTATGAACATTAGGAACATCGCCATCATTGCCCACGTTGACCATGGTAAAACAACCCTGGTAGATAAGATTTTACATACCGCCAAGGTGTTTCGCGACAACCAAGATACTGGTGATTTGATCATGGACAGTAACGATTTGGAACGCGAAAGGGGTATTACCATTTTCAGTAAAAACGCCTCTGTTACATATAATGATGTGAAAATCAATGTAATAGATACTCCGGGCCACGCCGATTTTGGCGGGGAAGTGGAGAGGGTATTGAAAATGGCTGATGGGGTAATCCTGTTGGTGGATGCATTTGAAGGTCCAATGCCACAAACCCGTTTTGTGCTACAAAAAGCCCTTCAGCTCAACCTACTTCCTATTGTGGTTATCAATAAAGTGGACAAACCCAATTGCCGACCAGACGAAGTGCACGATGCCATTTTTGAGTTGTTTTTCAATTTGGATGCAACCGAAGACCAGTTGAATTTCCCTACTTTTTATGGTTCAGGGAAAAATGGTTGGTTCAACGACAGTTTAACACAAACAGAAGACATCATCCCTTTAATGGATGGTATTATAAAGTATGTTCCAAAGCCAACAACCGCGGAAGGTACCTTGCAAATGCAGATTACATCGCTTGATTATTCATCATTCTTGGGCCGTATTGCCATTGGTAAAATAGCAAGGAACACCATCAGGGAAAATCAGCCGATTTCATTGATGCAGGCGGATGGTACAATTAAGAGGCAGCGTGTAAAAGAATTGTATGTGTTTGAAGGAATGGGCAAGAGAAAAGTGACCGAAGTGCATGCAGGCGATTTATGTGCTGTAGTGGGTATTGAAGGGTTCAATATTGGTGATACGATTGCAGATTTTGAAAATCCGGAAGCATTGCCGGTAATCCACGTTGATGAACCAACCATGAGTATGTTGTTCAGCATCAACAACTCTCCTTTCTTTGGAAGAGATGGAAAGTTTGTAACGAGCCGTCACTTGCGTGATCGTTTGATGAAAGAGACTGAAAAGAACTTGGCTTTGCGTGTTACAGAAACCGATAGTGCGGACAGCTTCTTGGTGTTTGGTCGCGGTATCCTACACTTGGGTGTATTGATTGAGACCATGAGAAGAGAGGGTTATGAATTGACCATTGGTCAGCCTCAGGTATTGGTGAAAGAAATTGATGGAAAGAAATGTGAGCCTTATGAAATATTGGTGGTTGATGTACCTGAAGAATTTGCATCTAAGGCAATCGATTTGGTAAGCAGGAGAAAAGGGGAAATGACGGTGATGGAAACCAAGGGCGATATGCAACACATCGAATTTGAAATTCCGAGTCGTGGTTTAATCGGCTTACGTACCAACATGCTTACCAATACTGCTGGTGAGGCTGTTATGGCACACCGTTTTGTTGAATACAAGCCATGGAAGGGATCAATTCCTGGAAGAAACAATGGCGTATTGTTAGCCAAGGAAGGCGGATCTACCACAGCCTATTCTCTAGATAAATTACAAGACCGTGGGTTCTTCTTCGTAGATCCAGGTGATGAAGTGTACAAGGGGATGGTGATTGGAGAGAACAACAAACCCGGAGATTTGGTAGTAAATCCAAACGAAGGGAAAAAACTCACCAACATGCGTTCCAGTGGTACGGATGGTGCAGCCAGCATTGCACCTAGGAAATTGATGACCCTTGAAGAGTGTATGGAGTACATCCAACAAGATGAGTGTATTGAGGTAACACCCAATTTCATTAGGATGCGTAAATTGATATTGGACGAAACAGAAAGAAACCGTCTCACCAAACAAATGAAGTCAGACACTGTTTAATATACCATGAGAAGGATTGCATACATCCTCATACTGTTTCTTTCTTTCACCTTTACCACCAAAGTAGAGGCCCAATGTTCTATTTGTACCAAAACGGCACAACAACTTGGGCACAAGCCTGCTAAAGGGTTGAATAGCGGAATCATTTATTTAATGATTGCTCCTCTTGCTATTATAGGTATCGTCAGTTACAGGTGGATCAAGGGTGGAGCTGCTGATTCTGGTTCTGAATAGTTCATCTTCAACTTTCTTTCATGAAAACTATAACGCTCAATACTATTCTTTTTTTTGTTCTTCTTTCTTTTCAGGCCTGTACGGTAAATAATGTTAGAGAGGACGATGGAATTGGAGATGTTTTCGAAGCCAATAAGGTTACTGGAACCTTTGGTATGTTTGATAACAGCAGGGGCGACTTTACCATATACGACCTTGATCGTTTTAAAAAACCAGTATCACCAGCGCAAACCTTTCATCTCTTTCATACTTTAGTTGCCCTCCATACTGGTAAATTGGCAGACGACAGTTCGCAGGTGGTAGCAAATGATTCTACTGCACTTTCTTTGAGTATCTATCAGGTTTTCCGTAAAAATTCTGTACCCCATTTTCAAACTTTGTCTGCAATAATTGGCAAGGATACCTTGAAGTATTGGATGGACAGCGTGAAGTATGGCAACAAGAAAATTGGAAATGAGGTTACTCAGTTTTGGATGAATGATAGTCTTACCATTTCTCCCGATGAGCAATTGGGATTGATTAAACGTTTATACTTTAGACAACATCCTTTTAGGGCAAGTGTACAAGAGCAGGTGAAAAAGATGATGCTTGTTGTGAACAATGCGCAATACCAGATGGCTTATCAGCTTGGCGTAGTTGTGCGTGGTGATAAAAAGCAAGCCTGGGTAGTAGGATGGATTGAAGAAAACAGACATGTTTATCCATTTGTGGTAAGCTATACCGCTGCATTGGATGCCGATACTGATGCAGTAGGAAAAAAGCTTTCTGAAGATATACTTGCTTATCTCGGCTTTTTTAAAGGTATCATGTAACTTAGTAGCACATGCAACTCTATACACCTTCGCTCACCAGTTACAAACGTTTACAAACATTGGAAGTAAAGGTGGGTGATTTATTGTTAGGCAATAACCATCCCATTCGCATACAGACCATGACCACAACAGACACGATGAATACCATCGCAACTGTTGAACAATCTATTCGTTGTATAGAGGCAGGCGCAGAGTTGGTAAGGATTACGGCACCTTCAAAAACGGAAGCAGTCAATCTGCAAGTAATCAAAGAGGAACTGCGCAAACGTGGTTACAACACGCCCTTGGTTGCAGACATTCACTTTACACCCAATGCAGCTGAAATTGCTGCAAGGATTATTGAGAAGGTGCGTGTGAATCCAGGGAACTATGCGGATAAAAAGAAATTTGATTTCATTGAATATACTGATGCCGCCTATCAAGAAGAGATAGAGCGTATTCGTGAGCGGTTCACACCCTTGGTAAAAATTTGCAAAGAATACGGAACTGCTATGCGTATTGGAACCAACCATGGTTCACTCAGTGATAGAATCATGAGCAGGTATGGAGATAGTGCAATTGGTATGGTGGAAAGTGCGATGGAATTTTTACGCATAGCACGTGATGAAGCTTACCACAACATCGTATTAAGTATGAAGTCGAGCAACCCGCAAGTAATGGTGCAAGCCTATCGTTTGTTGGTGCAGACCATGAATACGGAGTTTGGTGTATGTTATCCATTGCATCTTGGTGTAACAGAAGCGGGTGATGGTGAAGATGGAAGAATAAAATCTGCCATCGGTATTGGTACTTTGTTGGAAGATGGCATTGGCGATACCATTCGCGTTTCACTAACAGAAGATCCGGAATTTGAAATTCCTGTTTGTAAGGATATCGTGAGTCGATACAATAATCGTGGAGCTTCTGCTGCATTACCAGCAATTGACAAGCTACCTTATTCTCCTTTTGAATATGCAAGAAGAAAATCTTTGGCTGTAGAAAATATTGGAGGCAAACAAGTGCCGGTAGTTGTGGCTGATTTAAGCAGTCGAGCTACAATTGTACCATCAGACTTACAAAGTATTGGATATACCTATGATGAGCCAACAGATAAATGGGCCATTGGAGATGCTGCGGCAGATTATGTATATACAGGAAGTACGCCAATTACATTTGCCTTACCTGGCACTTTAAAAAATATTGTTCATGCTACTGCATGGAAGCAAAACAGTGAATCTGTATTTCCTATTTTTGATTTAGTAGATTTTGTTGGTGCGACTGTTAAAAGTGATCGTATTAATTTTGTGATGGTGGATGCATATAGTGAGCAACAGGGAGCTGTATCACTTGATTTGGTGCAGCAAGCTGCAAGCGACAAGACAGTCGTTTTTTGTGTAAGCAGTCAGAATGCAAATGCCATGCAAAGTGTAAGAAGGTTGTTGGTTGATTTAGCTGAGTTGGGAATTAACCAGCCTATCATACTTGTGACAGACAGCAGCATGCAAACACCAGATGAGCATTTGATACATTTTGCTACCGAGACAGGCGCGTTGTTGTTGGAAGGATTGGGTGATGGAATTTGTTTGGGCTATCGTGGCGAAGTGAAATTAGAAAACCCGCAAGTGAAGGGACGAACTTATCTTCCGGTGAAAGACATTTATCAGTTTACAAACAATACTGCATTTAGTATTCTTCAAGCAACAAGAACACGTATATCTAAAACGGAATACATTAGTTGTCCGAGTTGCGGAAGAACTTTATTTGATCTACAAGAAACAACTGCTAAAATCCGTTCGGTGACCAATCACCTCAAAGGCGTAAAGATCGCCATCATGGGATGTATTGTTAACGGACCCGGTGAAATGGCTGATGCCGATTTCGGCTATGTAGGAAGCGGTCCGGGTAAAATTACTTTATACCGCAGCAAAGATGTGGTGAAGAAGAACGTTGACAGTGAAGTAGCTGTTGATGAACTCATCAACTTGCTGAAAGAAAGTGGTGCTTGGATTGAGCCGGCATAGATCCATAAATTGTGACATCTAACCTTTTTTGTATATTTGAATTATGAAAGCGCTAGTCATTACCCCGAAAAACGCTAACGAATTAAAATTCGTTGCTGACCTCTTAAAAAAATTGGGGGTTAGTACTTCTACTTTGTCCGAGAATGAACTTGAAGATTTAGGAATGTCAAAACAAATGCGGGGCATTGATAAATCCAAAAAAGCAAGCCGTGCTGAAATCATGAAAAAGCTGACTGCTTAAGTATTAGTTTATTTCTTTGTTGTGAAGTCAAAATTAAAATTAGCATTTAAAATTATTCCGTTGTTGTATTGAAATACATTCCTATTATTTACCTCACGTCCAAGTTGTAGCGTCTGGTTTAAATAACCTGTTTCTATTCTTATTGTTGGACTAAATCTGTAGCCAAGCACAATCCCAACTCTATTTTGGTCAAAAATATTTTCATTCACATTGCGTCCAAATCCAATAAAAATTTCATCGTAAATAGCGAAGTATGGCGTTTTGTCTTTTATTTCCTTACCCCTCAATGGTATTTGTGAACGAAACATATATCTAAATCTATTCAATAACGGAAACTCATCTTCATTTTTCAGATTAGCGTTTGAATACCGTCCTACCCATCTTTGTTCAAGCATAAAGCGGTGAGAAAAATCAACAATTGAAACTTTATCCGTTATGGTTGCCATTTGAAATAAGCGATGTTCGGTAAAATCTTTTCCCATTCCGTTTATAGGGATTTCTCCATAAGGAAATGTTTCTATCCAAGCATATCCAAGTCTAAATTGTATTTTCGGGTTCAGCTGATAATTTACACCAACACGTAATAAACCCTGTTGCGGTTCTGTAATTATTTCATTTCTACGAAATTGGTATTCTGTGTGAATACCAAACTTTTTAGCGACTTTAAATGTTCCAAAATAGTTATACCATCCAATAGAATTATAATTATTCAACCTCGTATTTTGAGCATGTATTGAGTTAGATGCAAAGATGGTAATCAATAAAAAAGTAAATGCTATTTTTCTCATAGGGTTTAAAAAAATAGGGTTGGGCAGTAGCCCAACCCATTCTTAATTTATTTTGTTGTTGGTGAAAATGGCAGAGCAGATTTATGAACTATAATTTTCAATTTCCCGTCTTTACCTTTTCTAAAAACCCAAGTTTTATCAACCATTACTTCCTGTCCGTCTTTACCTGTTACCCAAACATTACCCATTGTGATTGCAATAGAACCATAGATTTGAATGCCTTCATTTTCATTTCCTGCGTTGGAATATCGAGCACTAACCCAGGGAGCAAGTGCAAAACCTTTGTCATTAGGATAATCAGGATCGCCACCGACAAAATAGGCCAGTGCTCCCTTTTTATCGTTTCTAAATGTTTGGTCGCCAAATGCCAATGTGGGCTTGAAGAAAACTTTACCGCTATCATAATTATAGGCAGAAGACAGCACTTCATTGGCAAAGGCAGTATAGTCACCACCTTCTTCTTTTATTTTACCAATTTTTACCAAAGCATCGCACCAAGCCTGTTGGGCTGCATTCACTTCATCATAAGTTATGATTGTTTGAGCACCTTCTTCTACATAATCTAATCCCAAATCATCAATAACTTTTTGTACACTTTCGTTTGTTTGCGGAACTGCCTCTTTAGCTGTTTCTTGGTTGCATGAGTTTACCATACCTGCTATTAAAAGCAGACCCAAAATCATTTTTGTGTTCATTTTTCAATTTTTATTTGTCTACTTTTTTTAAACGGTGTTCGACTTGTCCGTGTGTTTCATGGAAAAACTTTGATATATCCTATTATAAGCATATTCAATATGTCGTATCAATATATGAATTTAATAAAAAAGTAATTTCGAATATTTTTTATGTTATATTTTTTTATCTGCGCAGGGTTGAGTTATAATTTTCGGATCTGTCTGTACACAAGGTATTCTTCGATATCAGGTAAACTGCCCTAAGGCTTATGCACCAGCACTTGTATGGTGTTCTCGGTCAAATTTACACTTATGATAGCAACATATTCATAGGGGATACTGAATGACAGTGCTTATACTTGGAAGTATGTTGTGATAAATTATCATTTATTCTGCTTGTCTTCGTTTAATTTAGCATATCATATTATGTTATCCATCATCATCGTTAACTATCGTTCTTGGAAAAGGTTATCAGCCTGCCTGAATAGTATTGCTCAACAGGGCTATGATGATGTTGAAACGATTGTAGTCGATAATTTTTCCAATGATGACGAAGGCGAAACTTTTGCTGCGCAGTTTCCACATGTAAAGTTCATTATGCAAAACATAAATGGTGGATTTGCGCAAGCTTGTAATAAAGGTGCTGAACATGCAAGTGGTGATTGGTTCTTGTTTTTAAATCCAGATACAGTATTGGATAAGCCTGTATTGAAACCACTGCTTGAGAAAGTTGGTCAAGCACCTGATTGGAAATTAGTGGGCATAAGACAATTCAATGACGCTGGCAAGGATACCCATCCGCATGGCATCTTTTTAAAATGGTGGAATGTATGGCCGCCATTCAGGTCATTAGAAAGACTTTTCAAAGGGGCACAATATTCAAAAGAATATTTCAGTACGGCTCCAGATACTTACCCCGATTGGATTTCAGGTGCCTTTGTGTTGATCAGGAAAAATGATTTTAATGGACTGGGTGGATGGGATGAAAGATTTTGGATGTATTATGAGGATATGGATTTGTCTAAACGTGCTGCCGATAAAGGATGGAAGAGAGTAATGTACAACGAACTCACTTGCATCCATTCACATGGTGGTTCATCGAGAATCAACCATGATATAAAAGCGTTGACAAAATCAACAGTAATTAAATCAGCTTATTTGTACATCAACAAATACATGACTGGTTTAGGCAAGTGGATTGCTGCAGCTACATTGTATAAGATTACGATAATCGACTTATTATTATCTGCTCCATTTTCATCCACCAAACGAAAAATGATTCGTTTCTTTTTGAAAGGATGAATTATTTGATAACACCTATTGCTTTACCCACTTTTATAAAGGCAGCAATTGCTTTATCCAAGTGTTCTTTTTCATGAGCAGCACTGAGTTGCACACGGATTCTTGCTTTGCCTTTTGCCACCACTGGGAAGAAGAATCCAATTACATAAATACCTTCTTCCAATAATTTAGCAGCCATTTCTTGCGCGACAGTCGCTTCATACAACATGATTGGTACAATAGGATGAACACCAGGCTTGATGTCGAAACCAGCCTTGGTCATTTCATTTCTAAAGTACATGGTATTCTCTTCAAGTTTATCACGAAGGGATGTGGTTTCGCTCAACAGATCCAACACGGCTATAGAGCCACCTACAATACTTGGCGCCAAGGTATTAGAGAAGAGATAAGGCCTGCTGCGCTGACGCAGCATTTCAATCACTTCTTTTCTACCGCTGGTGAAACCACCTGATGCTCCACCGAGTGCTTTACCAAGCGTACCTGTGATGATATCTATTTTACCTACTACACCACAATGTTCATGTGTTCCTCTGCCAGTCTTACCAAGGAAACCTGAAGAATGACATTCGTCAATCATAACAGCAGCATCATATTTTTCAGCCAGTTCAACAATTTTATCCAATTGAGCGATGGTGCCATCCATGCTGAATGAACCATCGGTTACTATGATTCTGTTGCGTTGGGCTTGAGCCGACTTGAGTTGTTCTTCAAGGTCGGCCATATCATTGTGTTTGTACCGATAGCGCTGTGCCTTACATAGACGAACACCATCAATGATGGAAGCATGATTCAATTCATCTGAGATGATGGCATCCTGCTCATGGAATAACGGTTCAAACACACCGCCGTTTGCATCAAAAGCTGCTGCATAGAGGATGGTATCTTCTGTCCCCAAAAATTTAGAAATCTTTGCTTCTAGTTCCTTGTGGATGTCTTGTGTACCACAAATGAAACGCACCGAGCTAAGACCGAATCCACGCTCATCGATGTATTTTTTTGCGGCATCGGTGATTTTGGGGTGGGAGGATAACCCTAAATAATTATTTGCACAAAGGTTTATTACCTCTTTACCGCCTACCTGAATTACAGGGCCTTGGGCACTTTCAATAATTCTTTCTTTTTTAAAAAGGCCAGCTTGCTGAATTTCTTCTAGTTCTGCTGTTAATCTTGTGATGAGCGTCTCGTTCATGGTATATTTAATAAGTCTAGTTAAAGTGGATAGTTATGCAATTTACAGCATTCGAAGGCTTCTTTTTATTAAGTAAAAACCTACTTTTTCACAATTCCTTCTAACAAAAGCGGCGTAACTTCGTTCTATAATTTATGAGAAAGACAAAGACTTTTTATGCTATTGGACTATTTCTTATCGCCTTTGTATTAATTGCAGGCTTATTGTCCATTCCAAAGTCGGGGTCACTTAGCCGCCTTAACAAGGTAAATTCACCGACAATAGTCGAGAAAACCGAAAAAATCAGTGCAGGAATGCCCATTTGGCATGCAATCCCTCGGTTTTTATTCCGTAGGTATTGAATCTAGGAACAGTTGTAACTTTTGTCAACGAATTTCGTTCCATTAATGAATCCAGGGGTTAGGGATTGAGAGCAACAATTATTTCTACAAAACTGGTATCACCTATGTAGATGGTCCGGAAGTTTATACAACCGACAAGGGAAATATATTTTCAAAAAATAAACTTGTTGCCAACTACTTGACAGTTCCTTTG
>CAMDFC010000015.1 GCA_945897185.1 Chitinophaga pinensis
CACTGCATTAGGTGGAAAAATACCAAAAGGCGCCTTGTTAATTGGTCCTCCTGGTACGGGCAAAACCTTACTTGCAAAAGCAATGGCAGGAGAAGCACAAGTGCCTTTTTTCTCTATGTCGGGTTCTGATTTCGTAGAAATGTTTGTGGGTGTGGGTGCCAGCAGGGTCCGCGATTTATTTAAACAAGCAAGAGAGAAAGCGCCATGTATCATTTTTATTGATGAAATAGATGCAATAGGAAGAGCAAGGGGCAAGAACATGATGATGAGCAACGATGAACGTGAAAACACATTGAACCAGTTGTTGGTTGAAATGGATGGTTTTAGTGGAGATACAGGGATTATCATTTTAGCAGCTACCAATAGACCAGATGTTTTGGATACCGCGTTGTTGAGACCCGGTAGATTCGACAGACAAATCAGCATTGATAAGCCAGATATGAAGGGCAGAGAAACCATTTTTCTTGTCCATCTTAAACCGATTAAGCGTTCTGATAAATTGGATATCCATAAACTCGCTGAGCAAACACCAGGTTTTGCAGGGGCGGATATTGCAAACGTATGTAACGAGGCGGCTTTAATTGCTGCACGAAAAGGAAAATCTGAAGTAGACATGGATGATTTCCAAGATGCCATTGATAGAGTGATTGGTGGATTGGAAAAGAAGAATAAAATCATTTTACCGGAAGAGAAAAAAATCATTGCCTACCACGAAGCGGGTCACGCTGTTTGTGGATGGTATTTAGAGCACGCTTATCCGCTGTTGAAAGTAACCATCGTTCCAAGAGGGGTAGCCGCTTTAGGATATGCTCAATACACGCCTAAAGAGCAATATTTATACAACACTGAACAGCTTGCTGATCAAATGTGTATGACTTTGGGAGGTAGAGCAAGTGAAGAGATTTTCTTTAGAAAAATATCTACAGGGGCTCAGAACGATTTGCAACAGGTAACCAAGATGTCTTATGCCATGGTCACTGTTTATGGCATGAGTGAAAAAGTGGGCAATGTGAGCTATTATGATCCTCAACAAGAGAGCACATTCACAAAACCATATAGCGAAGAAACCGGTAAGCTCATTGATGATGAAGTAAGAAGTCTTGTGGCAAAAGCATACCAAAGAACGTTGGAGTTGCTTACCGAGAAAAAAGCGGAGGTTGAAAAGATTGCCTTGGCTTTGCTTGAGAGGGAAGTGCTTCACAAACAAGATGTGGAAGACCTGATTGGAAAAAGGCCTTATGAAGAGAAAAAGATTTTTGCTGATGACCCAATAGAGGTTGTTGCTGATGTTACACCAGCTCAGGAAAATACAGAAACACCTTCTGAAGGTCAATAAATTTCGCGCTTAATGGAAGCATCTTCTGGCAAAGAGGCCATCTTAAAGAACGTAAGAAAAGCACTGATTCATTCCACGGATATCCCTTATCCAGGAATTGAGAAGACAGACTTTTCGTTTGATGGTTCCCAAAAAGACCTTGCTCTTGTATTTGCAGAAAAGTTTACCTCTTTGTTGGGCAACTTTTCATTTTGTGAGTCTGAACAAGACCTGTACGACCAAATCAATTCACTGGTGGAAGAAAAGCAGTGGAACGAAGTGTATTGTTCTGATGAAAATATAAAATCAGCTTTGGGCTCTTTTGGATTTAGCGCATTCTCCGAAAAGCCACTCAAAGAGGCCGATGTTTCCATCACAATTTGTGAATCCTTGGTAGCCAGAACGGGAAGCATGGTGTTGAGTAGTGCAGTTTCTTCCGGAAGAACAACAAGTGTATATGCTCCAGTTCACATTTGTATTGCTAAAGTGAGTCAGCTTGTTTATGATGTGAAAGATGCATTGGCCTTATTGCAAAAAAAATATGGTGATCAGATGCCTTCAATGATCAGCTTTGCTACTGGGCCTAGCCGGACTGCCGATATTGAGAAAACCTTGGTAGTGGGAGTACACGGACCAAAAGAGGTTTATTGTTTCTTGCTCGACAAATAACACAACTTCAATTCTATTACTGAGTATATTTGGGCATGCAAATTCCTGCAGGAAAAAAAGTGTATTTTTTATCTGATTTCCATCTTGGGGCACCAAATCATGCCTCGAGTTTGGAAAGGGAAAAGCAAATTGTATCATTTCTTGAACAATCCAGGAAAGATGCTGCAATGATTTTTGTGGTTGGAGACCTTTTTGATTTTTGGTTTGAATACAGAACTGTAGTGCCAAAAGGATACGTGAGAATTTTGGGGAAATTGGCTGAGATCACAGACAGTGGAATTCCAATACATTTTTTTGTAGGTAACCACGACATGTGGATGTCTGGCTACTTTGAAAAGGAGCTTAATATTCCTGTCTTCTTTGAAAACCAAACCTATGTATTTAATGATAAAACTTTTTTAATTGGTCATGGAGATGGCTTAGGTCCGGGTGACCATGGATATAAATTCATCAAAAAGATTTTCAGAAATCCAATCTGCAAATTTTTATTTGGTCTGCTTCCACCTTTTTTTGGGATCTCTCTTGCCAATTATTTTAGCAAGGGCAGTAGAGCGATTACAGGCTCATCAGACGAACAATTTTTAGGTGAAGAGAAAGAGTGGTTGGTGGTCTATTGTAAGGAACAATTACAGCAGCTTCATTTTGATTATTTTATTTTCGGTCACCGTCATTTGCCAATAGACGTCAAGCTAAACGAAAAGAGCAGATACATCAATTTGGGCGATTGGATAAGATACAATTCTTATGGCGAATTCGATGGAAGTGAGCTTCATTTAAAATACCATTGATGCCATGAAGTCATTGATTATTTTCATGCTAACAGGTTTTCTTGGTCTTCATCTTACTGCGCAAGAGATGGGTATCAAGAGCGCTGGTAAAACCATAAGTGGTGATTTCAGTTATTTCATGCCAGATGAACTTGGTAATATTTTTGCGCTAACCACAAGTGGCCAGCTCAAAAAATACAACAACAACCTAGACTCTATGGGTGTATTTAACGATGTGCGTCGTTATGGAAAATTGTATTCTATTTCACTTGAAAACCCATTAAGGGCAACATTGTATTTCAAGGACTACAAAACTGTATTGGTATTGGATCGCTTGATGCAGGTAGTTAATAAAATAGATTTACGAAAAGCAGGTATTTTTCAGGTGAAAGCGGTTGCACAAAGTTATGATAACCTGCTATGGGTATTTGATGAACAAGACAGCAAGCTGAAAAAAATTAATGAAGATGGGCAATTGGTTTTTACAACCGCTGATCTTCGTCTGGTTTTTTCTCAAGCAATCCTTCCTGGTGTTTTGTTTGATCTTGCCGGTTTCGTTTACTTATATGATGAGCAAAAAGGGCTATTTGTTTTTGATTATTATGGTGCTTTAAAAAACCGCATTGCCTTGTTGAATTGGAAGGAAGTGCATACTGTTGGGAAACAGATTGTAGGGATTAAAAACGGACAACTGATGATCTATACGCCTGGTAGCATCGATACTAAGGCGTATGAATTGCCAAAAGAATTTTCTGATTATCATCAAATTCGATTTACGGCAGGCGCTTGTTATGTTTTATCAGTGAAAGGGATTACTAAATTGGATTGGAAAAATTAAATATGGTAGATTTTATCAACAAAATCATTTTGGATAATCCTTTGGTGGATTATTTGATGGCAGCAGGGTTCATTTTTTTGGTGATTGTCCTTAAGAAAAGTGCAAGTAAAAAAATCACTAGAGTGATTTTCTCCTTGTTTAGAAAAATGGGACGACCAATCAATGAACAAGAGTTTTTTGATTTGGTCTTGCAGCCATTGGAAAGGTTTATTGTTTTTTTAACTGTTTATTTTACTGTTGGGGGATTAAATTTTCCTCGTGCGCTGGTCTTTAAAATTTTTCATGTTCAATTTGATGTGATTTTAGATAGAGCCTCAATTGGCATTTTACTTTATTTGTTTTTTAATATGTTGTTGAGGGTGACCGACTACCTAGCGGTGATTATGGAAAAACGGGTGGCCGCTACGTATGAAATGAAAGACGATCAGCTTATTATCTTTTTTAGAGAATTTCTGAAAGGCATTTTAATTATTTTCTGCGGCTTACTTATAATCAGATTTGTATTTAATCAAGACATCACTAATTTCTTAGCCGGACTTAGCTTGGCTGGAGCAGCAATTGCTCTTGCAGCCAAGGAAAGCATAGAGAACCTGATTGCTTCTTTTATTATTTTCTTTGATAAGCCTTTTTCTGTAGGAGATCTTCTTAAAGTGAACCAAGTGAATGGTACTGTAGAAAAAATTGGTTTAAGGAGTACTAGAATCAGAACAATTGAAAAAACGTATGTTACTATCCCTAATAAACAAATGGTTGATAGTATTGTAGACAATCTTTCCCTAAGAAATAAAAGAAGGGCTGAATTGATCTTGAATCTTAGTTTAGTTACTCCCGCAGCAAGGTTGACTCAGTTGGTTAACAAAATTGATGAATTATTGTCTCATCAGAAAGTGACAGATAAATCAGTTTTGTTGAGTGACATCAAAATAGACGCTTATGTGGTTGTCGTAGAGTATTTTACGGAAGTAATTACATTTGCTGATTTCAATCTGTTGAAACAACAAATAAATTTTCTTATTCTTGAATTGCTGGAATTGGAAGGGGTTGATGTTGCGGGTAAAGACAAACCAATTGGTCCTAGACTAGGATAATCCGGCTTTTAGCTCAAGTAGCATGGTGCGAATGTTTTTCAGAACTTCTACGGCATCAAATTGGTCGTCTACTTTTTTCCCTTTTTTTAAATATTCTTTAGCGCCCTTGATGGTGTATTTCTTTTCTTTAAGCAGAAAGTGAATGATTTTTAGATTTCTAATATCTTCCGGTCTAAATAGACGGTCTCCCTTTTTGTTTTTTCTTGGCTTAAGGATAGAAAATTCCTTCTCCCAAAATCGCAACAACGAAATATTTACATTAAACATATTGGCCACTTCACTAATTGGATAGTATTGTTTACTGTCTAAATCTGCGTCTAGAGGGATGTTGAAATTTGATACAGTTACTGAACTCACCTCTTCAATAACCGTAGGTGGAATTGGGGTTCTATTTACCCTTTTCTCTGCTTTCTGTTCAACCTTTTTTTCAGGTTCTTCAAAAGCATCTGCTTTGAATATGTCCAGTTGATTGTACATCATCCCAAATTTATGCAGATTCTCTAACCTCGTTTGTCTTAAGTTATGCACATTGCATTTAGTCAAATGTCTGGTTTCTTGAAGCCGCTAGTTTAAGAATTCTTTGGTATTGCTCCGGCGTGAGATCGTTGTAGAAAAAGTAAATAGGATCGAGGTGTTTTTTTCCTTTGAGTACCTCATAATGTAAATGCGGACCAGTTGATTTTCCAGTATTGCCAACATAACCGATGATCTCACCCCTTTTCACACGTTGTCCCTTTTTTGCTTTAATTCTAAAAAGGTGTCCATATAAAGTACGGTAAGCATATCCATGATTAACCACAACATGGTTTCCGTAACCATTTCCAAGATTGCCAGCAATATTTACAGTACCCTCAGCAGTGGCATACACTGGGGTGCCTTGCGGGGCACTAAAATCTAGGCCGGGATGAAATTTTACGGTCTTATACAGCGGGTCTATTCGATAGCCGAAACCAGAAGAAAGTCGATTTAAGGTTTTATTGCTGATGGGTTGAATTGCCGGGGTACTTGCAATCAATTTCTCTTTGTTTTTAATCATCCCTTCAATGTCTTTGTACGACTTCTCTTGCGAACCAATTCTATTGAAAATGGTGTTCAGTACTTTATAGATGCCCTCAGTCATCTCTTTGTTGTCCATTCCCGCCAAAACCTGCATCTCTCGCTTAGTTTCTATTTGTTTGGCCCTTGCACTGTCAGGAATTGGCGTGGCCTCAAAAACAGATCGGTATATTTCGTTGTCTCTTTTCTCTAACTCTTTCAAGCGTTCATCCAGTTCCCCTAGTTTATTTGCATACACTTTATTGGTCTCGTCAGCCTTTTCTAACTGTACTTTTAGAATCTTTTCTTTTGGGGAGTCCAAAAATCGAAAGGCAATGGCTACAATAATTAAACCGGTAACAATGGCGGTTGACAAAAATGCAAATATCCTCAAAAGGGTTACCCTCAGGGGTACAACCTGCTTTTCATAACGCAGTGTTTGGGTATTGTAATAATATTTGATCTTTTTCATCCTTGGACCCTGCCTAAAAATTGTATTTTTGCTGAACTGGATTTACAAATATAATCTTTAGATCCTAGATGAATTCTTATAAAAGACTTAAGAAATGACCTCAGCAGAAGTAAGGAACGCATTTTTGAAATTTTTTGAGAGCAAAGGACACCAAATCGTGCAATCAGCACCTATCGTTCTAAAGGACGATCCAACCCTGCTTTTTACCAATGCGGGTATGAATCAGTTTAAGGACCTTTTTCTGGGAAACAAGGCTGCCGAGTTTAAGCGGGTGGCAGATACCCAAAAATGTTTACGGGTTAGCGGAAAGCACAATGATCTGGAAGAAGTAGGGGTAGATACCTATCACCATACCATGTTTGAGATGTTGGGAAATTGGAGTTTTGGGGATTATTTCAAAAAAGAGGCCATTACCTGGAGCTGGGAATTGCTTACAGACGTTTATGGTATTGAAAAGGATAGGCTATTTGCCACTGTATTTGAGGGAGATACCAAAGAAAATATCCCTGCTTCTACCGTAGCATTGGGCATTTGGAAGAATCTTTTACCGGAGGATCATATCGTTTTTGGAAACAAAAAAGACAATTTCTGGGAAATGGGTGATACTGGTCCGTGCGGACCCTGTTCTGAAATTCACGTGGATTGTAGATCCGAAGAGGAAAGAAAAAAAACGCCTGGTCAGTTGCTTGTCAACAAAGACCACCCTCAAGTGATTGAAATCTGGAACAATGTGTTCATCCAGTACAACAGAATGAAAGACGGAAGCCTTCAGCCACTGGCTTCAACCCATGTAGATACCGGAATGGGTTTGGAGCGTTTGGTAAGGGTGCTGCAGGGGAAAACATCTAATTATGATACAGATATTTTTACTGGTACCATAAAAGCGACTGAAGCGATTTCAGGTAAGCATTATACTGCGGAAGATTCAAAGCAGGATATTGCATTTAGGGTATTGGCCGACCATATCCGGGCAATTGCTTTTACAATCGCAGATGGTCAATTGCCTTCGAATTCAGGTGCAGGTTATGTAATCAGGAGAATTTTAAGAAGGGCAGTAAGGTATTATTATTCTTATTTGGATGTAAAAGAGCCCCTCTTGTATAAACTATTGCCTGGCCTTGCAGAACAATTCAAAGAGGTGTTCAATGAGCTACATGCGCAATTGTCGTTCGTTTCCAAAGTGGTGAAAGAGGAAGAGGAAACTTTTTTAAGAACACTGGGTAAAGGATTGAAGAAGATAGATGAATTGTTGGTTGTTTCAAAAGAGGCTGGAATGATCAATGGGGCAGCGGCTTTCGAGCTCTATGATACCTATGGTTTTCCAATCGACCTTACAAGGTTGATAGCCCAAGAACACCATATGCAGGTAGATGAAGCTGGATTTGAAAAAGAGATGCAGCAACAGAAAAACAGAAGTAGGGCGGCTACTGCTGCTGATGTAGAAGATTGGATTGAAGTTTCTACACCAACGGAAGCCACTCAAAAATTTGTTGGATACAGTCAGTTGTCAATCGACACACAAATACTCAAGTATAGAAAAGTGACTGCCAAAGGCCAATCCAGCTTCCAACTGGTTTTGAATCAAACACCTTTCTATGCAGAAAGTGGTGGTCAGGTTGGTGATACGGGAACCCTCAACATCAACAACAATGTTGTTGATGTGCTAAATACAAAAAAAGAAAATGACCTGATTGTGCATACAGTTGCTTCTCTTCCTGATGTTTTTGAAGGGATTATTTCCGCTGAAGTGAATGCAAGTCGCAGAAAAGAAATAACAAATCACCATACACTTACCCATTTATTACATGCAGCACTTAGACAAGTACTGGGAACACATGTAGCACAAAAAGGTTCTTTGGTAAATGACTTGGGTATGCGATTCGACTTCTCTCATTTTTCAAAAATGACAGACGAAGAACTTGCAGCAGTAACGGCTATTGTCAACCAGAAAATCCGTGAAAACATACCGGTTGTTATTAGAGAAATGGACAAAGAAGAGGCCTTAACATTGGGTGCCATGGCCTTGTTTGGTGAAAAATACGGAGATTGCGTACGTGTAGTACTTGTAGACCCAACTTACTCGGTTGAACTCTGTGGCGGAACACATGCGGCTAGTACAGGTCAATTGGGCTACTGTGTTATTAGTTCTGAATCTGGCGTTGCCGCTGGCGTAAGGAGGATTGAAGCTGTAACAGGATCTGCAGCTGAAGCGGTGAGTAAGGCAGAGAAGGGGTTGATAAAGCAGTTGGCTGATCTCCTAAAAAATCCACGAGATTTGGTAAAAGCGTTAGAAAATCAACAAGAAGAGCTTCAATCAATAAAAAAACAATTGGAAAATACGGAAGCGAAGTTGGCTGGATTTATCAAGTCGGAGTTGAGTTTCAAGGCAACGGTTATCAACCATATTCAATTTGTAGGCGAAGTGGTGGAAGTTTCCAATTCGGAAATGCTTAAAAAGCTGTGTAATGATTTAAGGACCACCATTCCAAATGCTTTGGTAATACTAGGTGCTGTTGTTGCTGCAAAGCCTTTTGTAGCGATTGGTATTTCCGACAACCTGGTTGCTGAAAAAGGATTGGACGCTACACAATTGATTAAAACAAAAGTTGCAGAATTGATCAAAGGTGGAGGTGGGGGACAGAAAACCTTGGCTACAGCAGGGGGACAAAATGCATCGGCTTTAATTGAGGCAATTGAAGCAGTAAAATCATCCCTATCTTAAAAAGTTCATGATATCTAAAACACAAGACAGGCACTGAACAGTGCCGGTCTTATTTTATCCTTACATTTTCTTTGGCTAATTTGCAGGAAATGCAGTTTGTTGAATAAGGAGAACTCCATAAAATATGAGGCAGTAATCGGACTAGAAGTGCATGCCCAATTGAATACAAAAAGCAAATTGTTTTCAGGTGATGCAAATGCATTTGGGGCAACACCCAATACACACGTAAGCGCCATTACACTTGGCCACCCTGGTACACTTCCAAGAATGAACAAAATGGCGATTGAACAAGCCATTAAAATGGGATTGGTCTGTGGTTCCACAATTGCAAAGTTTAATTATTTCGCAAGAAAGAATTATTTCTATCCAGATCTTCCCAAGGGATACCAGATATCACAACATACCACACCAATTTGTGTTGGAGGTATAGTAAAAATCAGAACGGCAATCGGTGAAAAGGAGGTGCAGCTCACAAGAATACATTTAGAAGAAGATGCAGGGAAGAGCATACATGACCAGCATGATACAATGACATTACTAGATTACAACAGAGCTGGTGTTCCACTAATTGAAATAGTTACTGAGCCAGTCATGCATACTGCTGATGAAGCTGCTGCTTATTTAACTGAAATAAGAAAATTGGTGCGTTGGATAGGTGTCTGTTATGGCAATATGGAAGAAGGTAGCTTAAGGTGTGATGCCAACGTTTCTGTCCGTTTGCACGGAGAAACTAAACTGGGTACAAGGGTGGAAGTGAAGAACCTTAATTCTATCAAACACCTTAAACATGCTGTTGAATTGGAGATAGAGCGACTTTCCAGCCTTTTAGAAACTGGAGAAAGAATTATACAAGAAACAAGAAGCTATGATGCTGATAATGGAACCACATTTTCTATTCGTAGCAAAGAAGATGCGGAGGACTACCGTTATTTCCCCGAGCCCGATTTGGCACCATTTGAATTTGATGATCTATTTATAGAAACCATCAGAAAATCACTTCCTGAACTCCCCGAAAAACTTTACAAGCTGTATCAAGAGCAAGATGGCCTATCGGCATACGATGCTTTACAATTGACCGAAGAGCGCAGGTTGAGTGATCTTTTTCAAAGGGTAGCATCTACAACACCTTATAAAAAGCAATTGGCTAATTTTCTAATTGGTCCAGTGAGGTCTTATCTATCTGAGCATTCAAAAACATGGACTGACGTAGCGATTACAAATGAAAACTGGCATCAACTTTTAGAATTAGTTGCTGAAGGGAAAATAGGTTTTTCACTTGCTGTTCAGAAATTGCTCAATCCCATGTTAATCGACAAAGCAATTGATCCGGTGGTGCTTGCAAATGAATTAAATTTAATTCAAAACGCAGATAACCAAGAAATTCAAAACTGGATAAACCAAGTCATTCATTCAATGCCCGATAAAGCGGAAGAATACAGAAAAGGCAAGAAAGGATTGATTGGTCTATTTGTAGGAGAAGTGAAAAAAATATCAAAAGGCAAGGCCAATCCACAAAAAACTACTGAACTATTACAATTAACGCTAAACAATAAAAACTAAGATGAAACACGTATTTAAACTTCTTTTTCTTTTTTCAGTTTTAGGAATGAGTTCCTGCCAAACCAGTGAAAAGAATGCTGTGGTTAAATTAAATATCAAGAACAACCCAATCCAACAATCGGTTTATGTTGATTTGATTGAATTGGACGGGGAGCCTATAACCCTTGATACGGTATTGGTTAATGCAGGAAATGCCAACCTTGAACTTAAGGCGGGTACAGTTAACTCTTCGGTTATTTGCAGAGTGAGGTTTCAAAAAGATCAACTTTTCTTTCTGTTGGTGCCAGATCAACCTGAAATCAATCTTGATGTTGACTTCCAAAATTCAACAGCATACACCACGAATTCTATTGGGAGTAATTCTTTTAAAAACATGGTTTCTAATTTTAATCTCGTGTTGGTTGGGATTGACTCCCTGAAAGCAATGATAGATGCCAAAGGGGATATCATGGACAGCAGTAGAGTTGCTATGGAAACCGAGTTCAGGGTTACCCTTGAGCAAGCGGGTAATTATTTGTTGGGGTATGCAGATTCTACAAAAACACCTGCTATTGCTTTATATGCTGTTGGGATGACACAAAATATAGCTGCACCAGATAAGATTTATACGGTGATGGATAGACTTTCACAAAGGTTCAGTGATATTTCCTCTGTGGTAAGAATCACAAATAAATTTAAATCGACCATGGCCCCAGCTGAAGCAAATGGTTTGGTAGGTAAAGAAGCCCCTTTATTTGAACTTCCAACACCTGATGGTCAGAACCTGTCTTTGAAATCATTTAGAGGTAAACATGTATTGGTAGATTTTTGGGCAGGCTGGTGTAAGCCATGCAGAATGGAAAACCCAAATGTAGTAGCAGCATATAATAAGTTCAAGGGAAAAAATTTTACCGTATTGGGGGTTTCACTCGATAAGGATAAAGCATCTTGGATAAAAGCCATAAGTGAAGATCAATTGTTCTGGAACCATGTAAGTGATTTAAAATACTGGAACAGTGCCGTGGTTCCTCTTTATTCAATTGAAGGCATTCCTTTTAATGTACTGGTTGACCCCAATGGTATTGTAATTGCAAAAGATTTGCGTGGAGAAGAGCTACACAAAAAACTTGAAGAGGTTTTAAAATAGTTATTTCTAAAGTCAAGCATAAAAAAAGCGGATCAATTGATCCGCTTTTTTTATGCTTGCTAATGATGGCTTATTGTGCTATCCTTAGTCTGATTTTATTGTAGTTTGGATTACCTGCTACACCATTGGTGCCAGTGCTCAAAATCAATTCAAGATCGACTGCAGCGCCAGCAACACCAGGGTTCAAGATTTCAACCTCCATTTCTCCAAAGCTTGTCTTGGCAGGAATTTTCACCACTGGTGAAAATTGCTTGTAATGCCTACCTGCAACAGCAGTTGAAGTAACAGAATTCATGATTACATAAACCCCTGTTTCAGTTGGAAGTTGTTGACCAATTAGATTGACTCTGAATTTCTTGATACCCGGACTTGTTCTGGTCAACAATGGATCAAGTGCAGTGCTTACAGTTCTTCCATATCCAGGAACCCTGGTAAGGATGGGGAAAGTTAAGCCCGCAGCATTTGCATTCCATGAAGCCGCATCAAATTCAGCTACAGGGGCTGTGAAAACAGGCAACTCATTCTTTACACAACTGCCCAAAAGGGAAACAGTTGCAATTGCTAGTATAAATGTTATTATTCTTTTCATGTTCCTATGTTTTAATATCCTGCATTTTGAACTATTTTCTGATTGCCATCTACTTCACTGGTTGGAAGTGGGGCCAAGATTCTGATGTCTGTAAATTCAACAGGATTGTAATGTGGAGCTTTTATGAGGTTTCTACCCAATCTTTTTAAGTCAAAGAAACGGTGTCCTTCAAAAGCCAATTCAATTCTTCTTTGGTTAAGCACTTCTTCATAAAGTGCAGAGCCAGTTAAAGAGAATGCTGTTAAACCCCTGTTGGTAGCAATTGTATTTAAATCAGCTAAAGCAGCTGATTCACTGAAAACCGATGATCCCGGAGTTGACATGGCTTCAGCACGGGTGAGGTATACTTCAGCAATACGCACAACTGGCAAATTATCCAAGTTGATAAAACCATTCTTACCAATGTACTTTGTACACTCTACTTTAGAAGCACCTCTACCTGTTGTTCCTGGCTCGTACAATAAATTTCTAACATCAGCTGTTCTTGAACCAATTGCCGCATTTAAGCCAAAATTAACCGTTGTGTTTCCACCGGTCAAGGTGATTCCCAATGCATTCATTAAAGATATGGTAGGTACCAAGTCTCCAAATCCACCAGTAGCCAATAAGGCGCCACCTGGGGCAGTAAGGGTAGTAAATGAAGTTTGAAGTGATTCATTCACACCATTGTTCTCAGCATTGGATGCCAATACAAATTGAAACAAGGTTTCTTGGTGTGCTGCATTTCTCCATTGTGCAACATAGCCAGCTGCATTTGAAAGTTTGCTTCCGGCAAGAGTAATGCATTTGTCTGCCCACTCTTTAGACTTGGCATAGTCTTTCATATAAAGATAGACCCTTGAAAGCATGGCTTGTGCAGCAGCTTTGTTTGCAAAGTTCGCACCCAATCCTGGATTGGTGAGTACGGCTTCTGCAGCAAGTAAATCTGCAATTACTTGTGCATAAACATCATCAATTGGAGCCCTTGTAGGGAGTAATTCCAAGGCACCAGCCGAGGTATTGATTCCTTTTAAAACAATGGGTACTCCGCCTTTATCTTGTGCAGGAACAGTTGCGCCTGGCATATATGAATACACCTTTACAAGGTCAAAATAGTACAAGGCACGTAAGAACCTCAATTGAGCAGTCCAAGAAGCCTGGTCTGCAGAAGTAATACCTGGTGCACTTACTGTTGGAATGATATCCAAAATAAGGTTGGCCTGGTTGATGCCATTGTAACAAGCCGACCAATGTGTACCAGTGAAGTGTGCACGAAAGACGTTGTTTGCTTCTGATAACAAACGGCCAGATTTATTGGTTGCAAAACCGTTATCTGCTAATGCTTCTGGAATTGCAATTAGGTCGCGACCGTAAAGACGGGTACTTTTGAATCTTGAATAAACTGAAACGACTGCAGCACTGATACCATCTTTGGTATTTAGTGCAAGTGTTGCATCAATGGATTGTCTTGGGTCTATATCCAAAGCATCGCGACAAGCGCTGAAGCTGGAAACCACCATAGCAACCAAACTGAGTTTTAAAAATATATTTTTCATCTTGATCATGTTTTTTAATTAAAAACCAATTTGAATGCCCGCTGTGATGTTTCTGCTTTGTGGTACGATACCAGTTGCACTTCCAACAAATTCGATATCATAGCTGTACCAATCAGACATGGTCCACAAGTTGGTTCCTTGTAAGTAAAATCTAGCAGCACTCAATTTTAATTTCTTGAGCACATCACTGTTTATATCATAAGATAACGTTACGTTTTTCAAACGGATATAATCTGCTTTGAATAAAGTTCTGCTTCCACTCAATGCACTTGAACCCTTTGATTCCGCGCCAGTTGTCCCCATCCTTGGGTACCATGTAATCTGACCTGGGGTAGTCCAACGGTTATCATACACATCCGTAAATGAGTTCAACCTGGCGATGTTTTCAATCATGAAGTTAACCTGGCCATCATCTGCCATTCTTCCATATTCATATTGGAAAAATACATCCAAAGTAAATCCTTTGTAGGTGAAATTGTTTGTCCATCCACCCCAGAAATCAGGCTGTGTATCTCCCATATAAACACGATCTCTTAATAGAGGCTGATAGGTAACATTACCTAAAGTATCTAACCACATTGGGCGACCAGTAGCAGCATTAACACCTGCGTATTGTTGTGTAAATACAGAACCAACAGATCTGTTTACTCTTGTACTTGGGTTACCAGGAAGCTCCTGCAATCCATCATACAATTTCTTAACACGGTTATTGTTGTATGTAAAGATGAATGTACTTGTCCAGTTGAAACCACCTGGCTTAAGCGACTTTACTGGCTGAAGGCCTAGTGTCAACTCAATGCCGCGGTTTTGGATTTGACCAACGTTTCTGGTGATGCTACTGAAACCAGTTGTTAACTGTAATGGTTGTGAAAGCAACAAATCTGCGGTGATTTTATCATAAGCCTCCAATGCACCAAATACCCTGTTGTCAAAGAAAGCGAAATCGATACCCAAGTTGGTTGTCCTGTTTTTCTCCCATCTCAACTCAGGGTTAGCCAACTGGCTGAAAGAAATACCAGGCTGCCCACTATAGGGAGAAGCAGCGCCATACAAACCTAATCCATCAAAGTTTCCAATTTGGTCGTTACCTGTAACACCATAAGAAGCCCTGAACCTCAAAGAACTGATCCATTCTGCACTAGAAATGAATTTTTCATTATCGATGTTCCAAGCAAATCTAAGTGAAGGGAATACACCATAACGGTAATTTGCACCAAATCTAGATGATCCATCTCTTCTCACGATGCCACTTAAGATATATTTACCATCATAATTGTAGTTCACGTTGGCGAAAACTGATTGGCGTCTGTATCCTGTATAGAATTCAGTTGAACTCAAAGGAGTTGCAGCCGTGTTTAGGGTAGTGAACTGGTAGGTTGGAAATCCTTCACCCGTTGTACCAATACCTTCTTGGGTTTCTTTTCTGTACTCATAACCCACCAATCCGTCAATACGGTGTTTGTCTTTAACATTGAAGTTAAAATTCAAGGTTTGGGTAGAGATTATGTTTGTATTCCACTCGCTTTCAACCTGACCAAGTCCTTTTCTAGCGAATCCATCAGCAGTTCTTGGGTCAGTGAAACGTGAACCTTGAACTAGACGATAATCCAAACCAAAGAATGACCTGTATGTAAGCCAAGGCTTGATTTTATAATCCAAGCTGATGTTACCTACCAACTGATTTGATCTGTTTATACCCTTGTTGAATTCATTAACCGCAATTACGTTTTGGTTCAAAAGACCCGCAACGTTTGCTGGAGGAATACCAAAAAAAGTACCATCCGGATTGTAAATTGGGTTAAAAGGGTAGATAGTAGCTGAAGCAAAAGCCGGACTACCTAGGAAACTACCTGAGGTGGCAAAAGGTACAATTTGGTCAAAAGTACTTGCGTTGATTGAAGTGTTGATCGTCAACTTCTCAGTTGCCTTGTTGCTCACATCCAACTTTAAAGTACCTCTTTTGAAATTGGCCTTAGATACGATTGCCTCCTGTGTATTAAAAGAAGAAGAAAGTCTAAAAGTAGTTCTGTCGTTACCACCAGCAGCACTTATTTCATAGTTCTGAATGGCACCTGACTTGAACGCAGCATCCTGCCAGTCGTAAGTAGGCAAAGCCACAATTGCATCAGATGCAAGTTTCGAAGTAGTGATAGGAACAATATTTATACGGAATTCGTTCAATACAAATCTTTGCACTGCTAAATCATTTGCAGGCAAATTATTCGCGTTACCCACTGCTTCAGATCTCAATTGGAAAAGCTGCTGTGAATTAAGCACACTCAATTTTTGCAATGCCGTTGCTTGTCCAATATAAGAATTGAACTGAAATTTTGTTTTACCAGCTTTACCCTTTTTTGTAGTAACAATTACAACCCCATTTGATGCCTGTGCACCGTAAATAGCTGCAGATGCAGCGTCCTTAAGGATGTCAATTGATTCTATATCGTTCGGATTTAAGAAAGCAAGTGGATTAGATTCAGTATAGTTTGCATCGCTTCTGGTGTTCAACTGTACTCCATCAATTACGTAGAGTGGTTGTGTACCAGCAAGGAAAGAACCGGTACCTCTAATTCTCACATTAACACCACCACCTGGAATACCATTGTTGGATTGAACCAACACACCAGCAGCACGTCCTTGTAGGGCTTTATCCAAAGATGGGTTTGGTAGGTTTTCAATTTCCTTTCCACGAATGGTGGAAATTGCTCCAGCCTCATCTCTTTTTTTTCTAACCTGGTAACCTGTAATAATTACCTCCTCCAATTTTTTATCGTCTTGCTGTAAGGTAACACCCACATTTCCGCTTGCGGGGATCGACACTTCAATAGAAGCTAGTCCAACAGCAGAAACAATAAGCGCCTTTGCATTTGCAGGAACGCTGAAACTGAAATTACCATTCGCATTGGAAGTGGTACCAACCCTGGTTCCCTTAACAATCACCGAAGCATTGGATACGGCAGTACCCCCAGCATCTGTGACTTTTCCGGAAACCGTCCGGTTCTGAGCAGAGAGTTGTCCTACTAGAAACAACACCCCACACAAAAGAAACAAGATCTTTCTCATGTCTTTAAGTTTGATTTAATTAAATGTTAACGTATTGCGAAAATATGATAAGACAACTAATTTGCCTTGTTTGTTGCAACTTAAATCTCAAATAAAATTTTTCGTATTGCAACGGTTAGCATCAAATAGGGTTGAAAAACACTGAATTTGGTACTATTTTTAGAATTTATCTATTTTGGGCATTAAAAAACTCATTTATTTTGATGACAATCAAAAAAATCGCTTTTTAGCTATTTTTTTACTCTTTTGCCCAATAACAAAAGTAAGGATGGCAAAAGGACCAAATTGGTTAAAGTGGCTGTTAACAATGTAAAAGAGGTGAGCCAGCCCAAGGCCTGTGTACTTCCAAAACCGCTAAACACAAAAATGATGAAGCCTGCAACTAAAACAAGGGAGGTATATATAATACTGATTCCTGTTTCTCTAATGGTTTGAACCAAGGTATCTTGTATTTGACCGTCAAAATGTGGGAGCTCTTGTTTGTAGTTCACTAAAAAACGAATGGTGATGTCAATTGCAATTCCCAAAGCCACACTAAATACCAAAACCGTGGATGGCTTTATTGCAATTCCAACCCAACCCATCAAGCCGGCAGTCATGATCAGCGGTATCAAATTGGGAATGAGTGAAGCAATTAAAATACGAATAGATTTAAAAAGATAAAGCATGCACAAAGCGATAAAAAGAAATGCCCATAGCACACTTTCTTTAAGTCCTTTGATGATAAAACGACTTCCTTCAAGGAAGGTGATACTCGAACCGGTAAGGGTGACGGTTGTTTTACTGGTATCAAAATAGTTTCCTGACTGTCGTTGAAGGCTATCAATTAAAGCAGGCATTTTTAAACTCCCTACATCAGCCATGTTAACACTAATTCTTGTTATTTGTCTGTTGTTGTCAATAAATGTCGACATCAATTTTTGCATAGAACTGGCATCGGTATTTGCTTTTTTACTTGGCTTTAAATAATCTGCTACAAAAGCACCATCAAATGCATTGGGCATTGAATAGTTGTTGCTGTCTCCATCATAAAAGCCTTGTTTCGCAAATTTTAATCCCTCTGCCAATGATAATGGCCTAGCCAATTCAGGATAGGTGCTTATGTGTTCGCTAAAGGCTGCTACCTGATCGTATACCTGCAGTGCCTTTGAACCGGCAATACCATTTTTCTTTCTTGTATCTATTAAAATTTCCAAAGGTAAAATTCCTTTAAAATGGTATTCAAAAAATTTGAGGTCGGTGAAAATTTTATCCTTCTGTGGCAAGTCATCTACAATAAATGCCTGGGTTTTTAATTTGGTTATACCTACTAATGAGATAACCAGCGCAATGACTGTGGTTATATAGATAGTTTTTTTGTGCGCAAAAACCCAGGTTTCAATCTTGGTAAGCAAGGCAAGCAACCATTTGTTTTCTAAATATCTTGTATGTTTTGCCTTTGGCACTGGCATGTAAAAAAGTGCAATTGGAATTACAATCAAAGAGATGAAAAACAAGGCCATGATATTGATACCTGCTACTATGCCAAACTCTTTTAGGATCAAGCTTTTTGTCAATGCAAATACCGCAAAGCCCAATGCTGCACTGATGTTGCAAAACAAGGTTACAATACCCATTTTGCTAATCATTTCTACAATGGCTTTTTCTTTGGTGCCGTTCTTAAGATAGGCGGTGTGAAACTTATTGAGAAAATAAATACAATTTGGAATACCAATCACAACAACAAGAGGGGGGATAAGTGCTGTGAGTAAAGTGATTTTAAATCCAAATAAATAAATGGTGGCTAAGCTGTAAATAACGCCAATCAGCACTACAGCCAGTGATAAAAAAGTAGTGGCAAGGGACCTGAAAAAGACAAAGAGAATAAGCGCTGAAAGAAGAAGTGAGCCCAGTAAAAACCAGTTCAATTCTTTTGCTATGCGCATGGCTACATTTGTCCTGATTAATGGCAAACCGCTCAAATGAATATCAAATCCTGTTTCTTTTGCAAATGCTTCTGCCTTGTCCTCAATTTCACCTACTGTTTTTTCTCTTGCTTTAGAGGTCAGTACTTCTTTGTTAATTCTTAGTCCAATTAAATAGGCTTTTGTTTCTGGGTTGTATAGCAGTCCTCTATAAAAAGGCAGTGAAAAAAATACGTTTTTTAATGTATCAAGTTGAAGTTGACTTTCTGCAAGGGCGGGAAATATTTTTATTGCATCTAGCTTCCCAGTGCTATCATTTTTTCTCAATAATGCAGCTCCATTTATACTAATGATGTCTTCAACCCCGTACACTTGTTTAACTCCCTCAATAAACTTAGAAGTTGCATTGAATTTTTCAGGTGAAAAATAATTATTCGTGATGAATCCAACGGTAAGCAAGTTTCCATCTTCTCCAAAGGTTTTTTTGAAGTTGAGGTAGGCCTTGTATTTCGGATGATCTGTAGGAATGGCTCTTGCAAAATCATAACTCAATTGTACTTTACTTGCCTGGTAACCGAGTATAGCAGTTATTGCAATTGTAACCAGTATCAATTGAATTCTATATTTGAGAATTGATTTACCTAGCCTATGCCACATGGTAATTTTTTACAAAGGAAAGGAATTAAGTTACGCCATGAAATTTTTTATCCTCCTTCTACTCCGCTCATTTCACTAATTTTAACTGATGAAGCCCGGTTTTTTTTTACTCTCTTTCTATTTTTCTGTGCACATGTTGTTTGGACAGGCACTCCAGCCAATCGGACAATGGCGGGATCACCTGCCCATGCGTTCTATTCATTCTTTGGCGTTAGCTAGAAACACCTTGATTGCTGGTACCCCCTTTGGGTATTTTTTATACACGCCTTCATCAAAAGAGATCAACACCTTCACAAAGTCAGATGGTCTATCAGATGTGGGTTTGCGTTTAATATCAAAAGACCCCAATTCTGAAAGGATCTTGGTAGTTTATGAAAATGCCAACCTTGATTTGATGGCGGGTGATCAGTTGCGAAACATCACCGATCTTTTAAAAAGCAATATCCAAGCCGATAAAACCATCAATCATGTTCAGTGGATCGGCGATGATGCTTTTTTGGCAACCAATTTTGGTATTGTTGTGTTTAATGCCCAGCGCGTTGAAATAAAGGATACTTATCGTCCTGGTAACAATGGCTCCTCTGTAATTGTTAATCAGACCGTCTTACATAAAGGGCTGCTTTATGCAGCCACTTCAGAAGGTTTATTGAAGGCCAGTTTTTCATCTTCATCCTTGGCCGATTTTCGAAATTGGTCAAATGAGGAAATTGTAGGCTCACAAGATCCAATTCAACGTGTTGTTGTTTGGAACGACAAATTGGTTGCAGAAAGAAATGATTCGGTTTTTCAAAAAAGCGATACTCAATGGAACCTGCTTTATGCGAGTAAAAAAAAGATTACTACAATAGTGGTTGTAAACAACCAATTGTATATTGGTGAGTCAGCTCAAAACAAAGGTAACTTTGTAGTATTTGAAACCACTTCAGGGGTGCCTAAAATTCTTGAATCCCAATACCTTACTTATCCTACAGCTTTTGTGCAGATGGATAATCAAATTTGGGCAGCCGATTTTCAGAATGGCATCGTGGAGCTGAGTAACAACGGCACGGCGCCTATATATCCTGAAACACCCGACGGTATTGCCCTGGGTGAAGGACATTACGCAGATGGATTAATTTTTGCAACTGCAGGACAACAAATATATTCCGCAGTAAATAACAAAAGGGCTGCTGGTATTTACAAGTATGATGGGAATGCATGGGAGAATTTTACTTCTTATACTTTAGCTGCATTAGATACTATAAACGATTTGCGTTCTGTTGTGTATTATCCATACTCTGGATCTATATATGCCGGATCTTATGAAGATGGTCTTCTTGAAATTACAAAAGACAACAAACTTAACCTGTTCAAACAAAATTCATTCTTGTCTTCCGCAATCAATTCCAATGACTCCTATCGGGTGGGTGGTTTGGCACTCGATAAAGATCAACAACTGTGGATTACCAACAGTGGTGCGCAGCAAGGTCTTGTGGTAAAAAAGAAAGATGGGGCAACAAAAAAATTCACTATTCCATTTTCTTATGCTGGGTATGCATTGACTAAAATCATTGTGGACCTAGACAACCGCAAATGGATGATATCACCCAATGGCGATGGTGTCTTTTGCTTCGACCATGGTGAAAACATTGATCAAATTGGAGATGACAAGTGGAGGCAATTTAAACAAGGGTTGGGTAAAGGAAATTTACCTTCTAATCAGGTAACAAGTTTGGCCTGCGATAGAAATGGATTTATTTGGTTGGGTACCGACAAAGGCCTTGCAGTGGTGCAATGTACTGAAGAGCTGTTTAGTGGCAGTTGTGAAGCAATTTTACCTGTGGTACAACAAGATAATTTTGCCGGTCGTTTATTGTCGGAAGAAATCATCAACGACATTAAAGTGGATGGCGCAGATCGCAAATGGATAGCCACATCCAATGGTGTTTGGTTACTAAGTGCAGATGGTCAAAAAGTGATTGGCCGGTTTACTGAAAAAAATAGTGTTTTATTGAGTGATGATGTACGTTCAATTGTTATTCATCAAAAAACAGGAGAGGTTTTCTTTTTTACAAAAAATGGAATTTGCTCTTTTAGGGGAACGGCTACTGAACCTGAAACAATACAAAAGAAACCGTTTGTATTTCCTAATCCAGTCCCACCAGGATACGCTGGTACTATCGCTATTCGCGATTTGCCTGAAAACGCGTGGGTTAGAATAACTGAATTGGACGGACGATTGGTATACCAAACCAGGTCTTTAGGCGGACAAGCCATTTGGAATGGGAAAAATTATAAGGGTGAGAGAGCGAGCTCTGGCACCTATCTCATCTTTGTTTCTAATGAAAACAACACACAGCAATTGGCAGGAAAAATTTTCTTCATAAAATGAGTATGGGTAAACCATACCAGACCAGAGGCATCATCATCCGCTCAGTAAAGTATGGTGAAACCTCTTTGGTTGTTTCCATCTTTACTTCTCTTTTTGGTTTACAGCAATACATGGTGAAAGGAGTGCGTTCCTCAAAAAAATCAGCTTCAATTTCACATGGTCAATTGCAGATTGGAAATATTTTAGATTTGGTGGTTTTACACAATGAGAAAAACACCTTACAGTACATCAAAGAATGCAAGCAGCCATTTTATTATGAACATCTTTTTGTGGATGTAACAAAAAATGCTGTGATGCTTTTCATGATTGAACTTTTACAAAAATGCATTAAACAACCAGATCCTGCACCAGATTTGTATGATTTTATCGAAGACATCATGCGCGGTTTAGATAAGGCCAGTGCTACACAAACAGCAAATCTTCCTCTTTTTTTTACGATACAGCTTTCACATTTTTTTGGATTTAGGTTGATGGACAATTACAGCGAAACAAACAATTTACTTGATTTGCATGAAGGGAAATTTGTTTCTGTTTTGCCTATACACCAAATGGTGATTTCCTATCCAAAGAGCGAATATATTTCTCATTTTTTGAGAGTTTTGCAAATAGCGGAATTGGAAGATATTAAAATGAACAAGCAATTGCGCAATGAGCTACTTGATCGCTGTTTACAATTTTATGAACTACACCTATCGCCATTTGGCTTAATGCGTTCATTGCCTGTTATTCGGGTTTTATTGGATAATTGATTAAATCAATCTTTTGCTATTCATGTTGCTGTCTAGTAACACCACTCCAGGTTTTTTACCTTTTTCGAAGCTGCCCAATTCATCTTCTCTTCCCAATGCCTTGGCACCATTGATGGTAGCCCAACGAAGAATTGTTTCCAATGGAATTTCAGGAAGACGCTCATTGATGGTTTTAATTTCAGATGCAATGCTCAGTTGCCAGTTGCTGCTGTAGCTGTCTGTTCCTAAAACCAAATCTCCACCCTGCTCCATCAACTTTTGAATAGGGGGCATTTTATTTTCAATATAAAGATTGGCATTGGGACAAAGACAAAAATGGACACCTGCTAAATGTTCTTTAGCATAGTCTATTGCAAACGCAATGTCCTCATCAGGAATGAAAGTATTGTGCACAAGGAGAACCCTTTGTTTGTTGTTGAAATGAGGAAGACAGGAACGGAGAGCAGACTTACCCGTAATGGGGAATGGAGAGGCATCAAAGCCAAAAATTTTTAGAAATGACAAAAAGTCGCCTTCGCCAGTCTTATACAGTACATCTTCTGCAGGATGCTCTTGGTTGTGCATTGAAATAACAGCACCCGGAGTTAGCCTATTGATTTCTTTGAAAGTGAGGTTGCTGATGGTATAAGGAGCATGGGGAACTAGTGCTGATTTGAAGTGGTCTTTTTCTAAATCAAGTTCAGCATCATTGAAGGCTTTCAAAACTTCATTGTATTCTTGCATCCGTTTTGGTGACATTTCATCACTAAAACTCAGTACTTCAACAAAGTTGTTCCACCTAATTTTACTGTTTCTCTTGGTTTCCAATGTATTTGCAGTGTTGCCAATATCACCAACAGCAACAATACCATCTTGAAACATTTCTTTTTCCGCTTTCTCTATGCGGTCAAGGATGGTTTCCATTGGAAAATCGCGTTTACCCACCACATCCAGCAGAAAGGGGATAAGTCCGGTATGCGGAGGAATCACATCTTTCAAGTGACTCAATTCTAAATGGCAATGGGCATTGATAAAACCCGGGCAGATGGTACCGTCAAATTGCTCAATTTGCTCTCCAGCGTCTTGGGTAGTGGTCAATTCAATAACCGTTCCTTGTTCATCTGTGATGAGCACATGTTCATTGTCT
This sequence comes from Chitinophaga pinensis, assembly GCA_945897185.1. Classification (GTDB taxonomy): domain Bacteria; phylum Bacteroidota; class Bacteroidia; order Chitinophagales; family Chitinophagaceae; genus Pollutibacter. Next base: position 23,587 of record CAMDFC010000015.1, read on the forward strand.
AAAAACCCAAAACCATTGAACATCTTGTCTCCCTTAAACTTGCGGTATTTCATCGCTTGAAATGATTTAACTTTGCAAGCGAAATTAAAGATTTAATACCTGAAGTTTTCCCCCTAATACAAGATGCTTGACAGACTAGACGCCATTAAGGCAAAATTTGATGATATCTCAGTTTCACTTAGCAATCCTGCGGTGGTTAACGATAATAAGCGTTTTAGCCAATTATCCAAAGAATACAGAAGTTTGGAAAAAATCGTGGTTTTGGCTAACCAATACCGAAGGCTTTTGTCTGACCTTGAATTCAACCGTGAAGCATTGATGGGTGATGATGATGAATTGCGCGACCTGGCCAAGATGGAAACCGCTGATTTAGAAAAGCTGAAAGAGGAATTGGAAAAACAGATCAGAAACAAGCTTATTCCCAAAGACCCTCAAGATGATAAAAATGCCATTTTGGAGATCAGGGCAGGTACGGGTGGCGACGAAGCATCTTTGTTTGCTGGAGATTTATTGAGAATGTATATCCGTTTCTGTGAAAATAAAGGATGGAAAACCGCGGTACTCAATGAGAACGAAGGCACCATGGGAGGGTATAAAGAGGTGCAATTAGAAGTAACGGGGGATGATGTATATGGCACCCTAAAATTTGAAAGTGGAGTTCACCGTGTGCAACGTGTTCCTGATACTGAAGCAAGTGGTAGGGTGCATACCAGCGCTGCTACAATAGCAGTGATGCCCGAAGCAGAAGAGGTTGATGTTGAATTGAGAGAGGCGGATGTAAAAATGGAAACTTCAAGAAGTGGAGGTGCCGGTGGTCAGAACGTAAACAAAGTGGAAACCAAGGTAATGCTTACCCATATTCCAACCGGGACTGTCGTAATTTGTCAGACTGAAAGAACGCAGCTGGGAAACAGGGAGAAAGCAATGCAAACCTTGCGTACCAAATTATACGAAGAACAAGTGAGAAAGCAAGAAGACGAGATTTCCAGACATCGAAAGAGCTTGGTGAGTACGGGTGATCGATCTGCGAAGATTCGGACCTACAATTTCCCGCAGGGAAGGGTTACTGATCATCGTATTGGGCTTACGCTTTATAACTTACAAGATGTACTCAATGGAAATGTTGTTGAAATCATTGATGCATTGCAGTTTGCAGAAAATGCCAGCAAACTCACACAGTAGCCATTGGTATTCTAGGTACAAGAATTCCTGTAAAAAAGTAGTTTATCATTTTAAAGGGTCTTTAACAACTGTCTTCACAGTTAATACGTCTATATATTGTGTATGGACTACTAAAGTTATTTGGGAGATTTTTTACAAAATGTTAAATGAACAAGAGATGGTAAACTTCACCCAAAAATACCTAATCATTGATTAATGGTTTTTTCTCATAAGCAGTTAGTTTTGGTTACGGCCCCTATTTCCATAGGGGCTTTTTTTTGCCAACCAAACACCCACCAATGTTCCAATAGCATCTGCCACACCATCCCAATAGGAAAAACTTCTGGCGGTAAAAAACTTTTGGTAAAACTCCATCCCCATGCCAAAAGAAGTTCCTGCTAGAATGAGAAAGAGAATTATTTTTCTTTCCTCATACTGGGTATTGTTAAATAAAAATACACCCCACAAATAAGCGAAAACCAAAAAAATGAAAAAGTGAATCAGTTTATCAATACCAACAACCTTCCATATAACAGCATCACTCGCTCCTGTTGTATCAAAACTCAGAAGGTAAAAAACACAAGCTGTCCATACAAAAGGAATTAGCTTGTTGTTGGTATACAATTTCATGAAATCATGCTCCAATCAGTGCCTTATAGGCGGTGGAATCCATTAGTGTTTCTAGGTCTGATGGGTTGTTTAAGTTAATCTTAACCATCCAACCTTCTCCATAAGGATCTTGGTTTACCAATTCAGGCTGACTATCCAACAAGGGATTTTTTTCAGTGATTGTTCCAGACACGGGTAGGAACAGGTCGCTGACCGTTTTTACAGCTTCAACAGTTCCAAATACAGCATCAGCAGACATTTCCTTGCCAATACTGTCGATGTCTACATAAATGATGTCGCCCAATTCTCCTTGAGCAAACTCGGTGATGCCAATGGTTGCAACATTACCATCAATAGAAATCCATTCGTGTTCTTTGGTATAACGCAATTGCTCTGGGAAGTTCATGTGCTTATTTTTTGCAAGTTTAAGTTATAATTTAAAATACCGATAATTTAAATTTCAGATATTGAAAATTGGTTATTCGTTTCTTTTTATCAGTTTTACTTTTTTGACCCTAATGTCTACCAAAGGTTTATCTCCCGATCGCCGCCCACTGGTCTTGGTATTGGCAATTTTGTCTATAACATCAAAACCGCTCACTAGTTCTCCAAAAATGGTATAGGTTTGGTCTAGGTGAGGTGCTCCACCCAGGGTCTTGTATACTTCTCGTTGTTCTGTTGGGATTTTTTTGCCATTCAATCGATAGGTTTCTACGGAATCAAGTGATTTGTCGTTATACACCCTTCCCTGAACAATGTAAAACTGTACTCCACTGCTTTCTCGTTTAGGATTTAAACTGTCACCCATTCTTGCTGCAGCCAACATGCCTTTTTTATGAAATAAACCTGGTATGATTTCAGCAGGCAGGGTATAAGCTTTAAGAAACGTATTGCTGTCCGCCTTGGCCTTGGTTTTTTCATCACCTGCTTGTATCATAAATCCTGCGATTACCCTGTGAAAGGCAATGCCATTGTAATACTTTGATTTTACCAATTTAATGAAATTGTCGCGGTGTAAGGGAGTAGCATCACTCAACCTCAAAATAAGTACACCCGAATCTGTTTTCATTTGTATGTCCTTCTTCCTATCTCCCTCCTTAACTAAAACATCAGGCTGTGCTGATGTTGTTGTTGTAACAATCATTAAATACAGGGCAATAAAAAGAGATCGTATCAATACCGGGTTCATAAAAATTCATTTTGGGCAAAATAGAACAAGACATGGTCTTTCAATAAGTTTTCCTGTTCAAAAAGCGACATCATTTTGTATTCTTTGAGTTGTTTAAAATGAGGCCATCCGTCTTCATCCCACCCTTCGTGCTCATAATAACCGCTAGACATTAAGAGTGTACAGACCGCAATGTGCATGAGGTCTTCTTTTTGTTCCTTTGTAAATTTATGTCCCGCGCCATTCACTTCCTGCACGCCTATTAAAAAGAGGATGGATTCCATATCCGGCTTTTTGCCAAATTTTTCAATTAGTTTTTCTTCCAATTTCCACCAGCGGGTTTGTATATCATCTGCTGCATTCATAGTGCGAAGTTAAACAAGATTCCGTTACCCATTTAGTCATCCCTTCCTATTGCTTATCTTTGCTAAAAAAGAAGCATGCTTCAGCTTGGCTACATACGCAATAACCGGGAAAAGGTATTGAAAGGATTAGAAAAGAAACAGTTCAAGGAGTTGGATTTGTTGGATAAAATTATTTCTTTTGACGACCAAAGAAAAAGCCTTCAAATGCAGTCGGATGAATTGTTGGCAAAGCGCAACCTGGTTTCCAAGGAAATCGGCGCTTTGATGGCACAAGGAAAAAAAGAAGAGGCGGAAGGCAAAAAAATAGTGGTCAGTTCCATGAAAGAGACCATTGATGCGTTAGGCCTTCAATTGGCAGAAACCGAAGCAAGTCTAAATGGCATTTTGTATCGTATTCCCAATCTTCCTGCGGATGTTGTTCCAGAAGGCAGTTCACCAGAGGAAAATAAAGTTATACGTGAACATGGAAACATACCTGTGTTGCATGAAGGGGCTGTCCCACATTGGGATTTGATCACCAAATATGATCTGGTAGATTTTCAAACTGGTGTTAAAATTACTGGAAGTGGATTCCCGGTCTACAAGGGAAAGGGAGCGAAATTGCAAAGAGCACTTATTCAATATTTCCTGGATTACAATACTGCAGCTGGTTACACAGAGTATATTCCACCTTATGTGGTGAATGCCGCTTCTGCATTCGGAACCGGGCAACTGCCTGATAAAGAAGGTCAGATGTACCATATTGGTGCAGATGAATTGTATCTGATTCCAACAGCAGAAGTACCAGTCACCAATATTTACCGTGATGAAATTATTCCTTCATCTGCATTGCCAGTCAAGATGACTGCCTACACACCTTGTTTTAGAAGAGAGGCAGGTAGTTTTGGTAAAGAAGTGAGGGGGTTGAACAGGGTGCATCAGTTTGATAAAGTTGAAATTGTTTGTCTTACAGAAGCGAGTAAAAGCTATGGCTTTTTAGAAGAGATGGTGGGGCATGTAGAGCAGCTTTTGCAAAACTTGGGACTTCCCTACCGTATTTTGTTATTGTGTGGTGGCGATATGGGTTTTACGTCTGCCATGACCTATGATTTTGAGGTGTACAGTGCTGCGCAGCAAAGATGGTTGGAAGTGAGCTCGGTTTCTAATTTTGAATCTTATCAGACCAACAGAATGAAAATCAGGACCAAAGACGAGAATGGCAAAACGCAATTGCTGCACTCGCTCAACGGCAGTTCTTTGGCACTCCCTCGTATACTTGCAAGTTTATTGGAGAATTGTCAAACTCCAGATGGTATTAAGATTCCTGAAGTGCTTCAGCCTTATTTTGGTTCTGCCACCATCAGCTGATACGCTTGCTGATACCGGTCAATTCTCCTGTTCATGATGGCAAACCACAATGGTGGGAAAAGTGATAGAATTACCATGCCCGGATAACCCGTTGGCATCTGTGGGGCATGGTCGTGGTGCCTAAGTATTTGGTATTTTCTGCTGGCCAAATAGTGATGATCACTGTGCCTAGATAATTCAAATAAGATTAATCTACCTAAAACGTGACTACTGTTCCAGCTGTGCTCAGGCATTGCTCTCTCGTATCCCTTTTCGGTTTTCCTTCTTTCTAATCCGTAATGTTCAATATAGTTGATTGTCTCTAGTAAAAGGAATCCAATTGTTGCAGCTACGAAAAACGACAACAAGACCATCCACCCAAAGAACATAAAAATAGCTGTAATGAATAACAATTGGAGCAACTGGAATTGTAACATTTGGTTACTAAAATGAAATACAGGTTTGCCTTTTTTCTTTTGTTCATCCGCTGCAATATGCCATGCGGATAAAAAACCCATGATGACTGTACGGAAATAAAATAAATAAATTATTTCACCTCTTCTTGCACTACTCGGATCTTCTTTGGTGGATACATTTTTGTGGTGTCCTTTGTTGTGCTCTATGTAAAAATGCATGTACAGAGAAGTCAACAGTAAAGCTTTTGCAAAATTTCTTTCATATAAATTTCTTCGATGTCCCAGTTCATGTCCAACATTAATACCAAATGTTCCGCAAAGGAGTCCCATTACTACAATTCTACCAATTAACTCCAATGAAGTCAATGTTGGATCTTGAATGGATGTAAAAAAAAGATAGAGAGCATAGTATTGAAGTGGTACAATTAAGTATAGCCATAAATCATATAGCCTGTCCTCTTTTGCAATTTGCTCCTCAGCAGCAGACATATTTTTTTCTGCTGCAGGAAAGAGTATCTCAACAATAGGGATAAAGGCAAATGCAAATAGTATAGGCCATGCGATTACCCATCCCTTTTCATGAAAGGCAAACCAAGCAAGCAAATAAATACTTAATGGTGCAGCAAACTTTAATGCTCTTATATTCATACAATAAATTGATTTCATAGAAGGATTAATCATTCATCAAGTTCTGAAGTTTTCTTGAAAGGAAAAAAAGAATAAATGCGGCAATGCCAGACATCACTACAAATACCATGAAGAAGGAATAGTTGTTTTCAATAGGATAGCCTAAGATGAACTTGGCTTTACCCTCTTCAGGATAGAGTTTGCTTAATGCACCTGCTAAATAGTTGGCAAAAGCATTTGCTGTAAACCAAACAGCCATCAACATGGAAGCAAATTTTACAGGTGCAAGTTTATTTACCAATGACAATCCAATTGGAGATAGACAAAGCTCACCTGCAGTATGCAAGGCGTACATACCTACTAGCCAAATCATGCTCACTTTAATTCCAGGTTGAACATTTTTCACTCCAAAAGCAATCCATAAATAACCCAAAGCGAGAAGAAGCAGTCCCCAAGCCATTTTAGTTGGCGAAGAAGGATCTAGTTTCCCCAACTTCACCCATAACCAAGCAAAGATGGGAGCAAATCCTACTACAAAAATGGAATTCAGTGAAGCAAAAAAGCTTGCTGGAACTACAAAAAAGTCTAAGTCGCGGTTGGTTTGTTCATCCGCAAAGAAAGTAAGTGAGGCACCAGCTTGTTCATAGGCGCTCCAGAAGAAGACAACAAAAAAAGAGACTGTAAAAATTACAGCCACTTTGCTTTTTTCAAGTTTGGTAAGGCTTTTGTCTGTGAATATGATAAATGCAATAACTAGAATACAGGCAACCAATAGAAAGACAAGGTTGGTAAATAGGGCAGTTGAGATGTTTAGACTACCAATATTGAAACCCCAATGTTGGATCTGAGCAAGTCCAGAGTCCATATACAAAAGTGTAGTGGCTGCCCCAATTAGTAAAAGGAAAACAACAAGTCCGAAAATAGGATTTTTGCTGTAAGAGGGAGCATTAGTGGGTACTTCACCTAATGTTTTTAGATCGGGTCCTACCACGTATTTTTTATGATAAAGTACTTGAACCACTACGCTCAATAGCATACCAATTCCCCCCGCCATGAATGCCCATTTGAAATCTGCCGGATTACCGGTGTCGCCAACCAATCCGCAAATAAACGGACCTAATGCGCCACCTACATTTATTCCCATATAGAAGATGGTATAGGCAGAATCGATTCTGCGGTCTCCTTTTGGATAGAGTTGACCAACCAATGCAGATATATTGGGTTTAAAAAATCCATTTCCTGAAATCATAAAACCCAATCCGGTAAAAAAGAGCATGGTAGACAATTCGGGGTTGGAGATATAGGTACTGCCACAAAAGAAAAGGATAAATTCCCCAATCGCCATTACCAGTCCACCAATAATAATCGAACGTTGGTTCCCCCAAAAACGATCTGCAAAATACCCGCCAATCAAAGGGGTGAGGTATACAAGGCTGGTATAGCCTCCGTAAAGTTGAGAAGAGAAGTCTTTTGAAAACAGCAAAGCTTTGGTCATGAACAATACCAAAATGGCCCTCATGCCATAATAGTTAAATCGCTCCCACATTTCGGTTGCGAAGAGTACATAAAGTCCTTTTGGATGCGATAGATTTTGGTTGGCTGACATGGGTCTATGTTTATTGATGTTCCTAAAATAAGCAATTTGTATCTTCGCTAGCAGGTTTTAGACATACAAACATTTTTTCCGATATGAATATACTTCTTTTGGGTACAGGCGGACGAGAGCATGCCATGGCATGGAAAATCAAACAAAGCGCACATTGTACAGCCCTTTTTATTGCTCCTGGGAACCCAGGAACGGCTTTCTGTGGCGAAAATATAGCCATTGGGGTGAATGATTTCCCCGCACTTGGCGCTTTTTGTTTAGAGAAAAACATCCAGATGTTGGTTGTTGGTCCTGAAGACCCTTTGGTAAATGGCGTTTACAATTATTTTAAAGCCGACCCTTCTTTGTCGACCATCACTGTGGTTGGTCCTTCCGCCAAAGCTGCATTGCTCGAAGGCAGTAAGGCTTTTGCAAAGGCATTCATGGAGCGCAATGGTATACCGACTGCCGGATACCGGGAGTTTACCAAAGAAAATTACAGTGAGGGAGTGGCCTATTTGCAATCCCATTCGTTACCCATAGTTTTAAAAGCAGATGGGTTGGCTGCTGGAAAAGGGGTGGTAATTGCACAAACAACGGAGGAGGCATTGGATAGTTTTGAAGATATGATTCAATCTTCTCGCTTTGGAACAGCAAGCGAGCGGGTAGTGGTTGAGGAGTTTCTAACTGGTGTGGAGTTGAGTATGTTTGCACTTACGGATGGAAAAGATTTTGTTTTGTTACCTGAAGCAAAGGATTACAAGCGCATAGGAGAAGGGGATACGGGTCCAAATACCGGAGGTATGGGTGCAGTTAGTCCAGTTCCTTTTGCAGATGCTGCCTTCATGAAAAAAGTAATGGATCAAGTAGTGAAACCCACTATTAGCGGACTTCTAAAGGAAAATTTGGTGTACAAAGGCTTTGTGTTTTTTGGATTAATTAATGTTGGTGGTGAGCCATTTGTGATTGAATACAATTGCCGTATGGGTGATCCTGAAACAGAAGTGGTGCTGCCCAGGTTGAAATCTGATTTGGTAGAACTTTTCCTAGACATGGAAAACGGAAATCTTGCAAATTCAATTGTAGAGATAGACCCAAGAGCTGCTGCAACAGTGGTTTTGGTGAGTGGAGGATATCCTGGTGATTTTGTGAAGGGTAAAAAAATCAGTGGATTGACTACTGCATTCAACGAGGGCACACAAATTTTTTATGCAGGTATCAGTGCAAAAAATAACGGTTTAGAGACCAGTGGTGGAAGAGTTGCTGCTGTTACTTCTTATGGAAAATCTATTGCCGATGCAGTAGCATCATCGATAGTGGCTATTGATAAAATTGAATTTGAGGGAATGGCCTTCCGCAAGGATATTGGCTATGAATTCAAAAATTAAGGTAAGGCTGAAAAACCTGATTGTTTATTGGGTTATTTGAATGAAATTTGTAGAGTTCCAAAAAAGATTACATGGGATTATTTTCCTGGTTTACGCAAGACATAGCCGTCGATCTTGGCACGGCCAATACGCTTATCATCCACAACGATGAAATTGTAGTGAATGAACCTTCTATTGTTGCATTGGACAGAAACAATCCAAAGCAATTGTTGGCAGTTGGTAAGAAGGCTTTGTTGATGCACGAAAAGACACACGAAAGTATAAGGACGGTTCGTCCTTTGAAAGATGGTGTAATTGCCGACTTCAATGCTGCTGAATTGATGATTAGGGAAATGATCAAGTTGATTTATCCCAAAAAACCATTGTTTCCACCGAGCTGGAAAATGATGATATGCATTCCATCGAGTATAACAGAAGTAGAAAAAAGAGCAGTGCGTGATAGTGCAGAGCAAGCAGGTGCTAAAGAAGTATATTTAATTCATGAACCCATGGCTGCTGCATTGGGTATCGGTATTGATGTTACTGAGCCAATAGGAAATATGATTATTGATATTGGAGGTGGAACAACAGGTATTACAGTTATAGCATTAGCGGGTATAGTTTGTGATCAGTCAATTCGAATTGCAGGTGATGAGCTCACTGCAGATATCATGGAGGCTTTGCGACGTTACCACAGTTTGTTGATTGGAGAAAGAACGGCAGAGCAAATCAAGATTCATGTGGGTGCTGCAATGAAAGATTTAGACAACCCCCCAGAGGACATGGCAGTAAATGGACGTGATTTAGTTACAGGTATTCCAAAACAAATCATGGTGAGCTACCAAGAAATTGCCGAGGCGTTGGATAAATCAATTTTTAAAATTGAAGAAGCAATTTTAAAAGCATTGGAAACAACTCCCCCTGAGCTTGCAGCCGATATTTACAGACGTGGTTTGTACATAACTGGAGGTGGTTCGTTGTTGAGGGGCTTAGACAAGCGCCTTACACAGAAGATGAAGCTTCCCGTTCATTTGGCTGAAGACCCGCTGAAGAGCGTGGTGCGTGGGACAGGCATTGCGCTAAAAAATTACTCCAATTTTCCTTTCATCATGCGATGATTTGGATAAAAAAACACAAGGAGCAAGAACTCCATGCATAACGTTTTTTTATTTCTAAGACGCTATTCTGTTTTCATTATTTTTTTGGTGATGCAAATTGTTGCGTTGGTAATGTTATTTACCGACAATAGATTTCACAATACTGTCTTTGGGATGGTTTCTAATGTGGTTTCAGGAAACATCAATCAGCGCGTAAACCGTGCTGAAGAGTTTCTTTCTTTGAGTGAGCAAAATAAAAAATTAAGAGAGCAAAATGCAGTTTTACTTTCTATGATGCCAAGCGGAATTTTGATAACTGATTCTGCATACAAGTTAGTTACAGATACAGTTAAATTGGATTCCTTAAAAGAATACAGACAGTACCAATACCTATCAGCCAAAATTATTTCTAATTCTGTTTTTTTGCAGCAGAATTATATCATGTTGCATCGAGGTAGTGCTGAAGGAGTAGCACCCAATATGGCTGTGGTTGGAATGGACGGCATTATTGGTACAGTTGTTCATGTTTCTGAAAACATGTCACTTGTAATGAGTCTGTTGAATAGGCAGTCGAAAGTAATTGCTACCTTAAAAAAAGGCAGTGGATTGGGGGAGGTGAGTTGGGATGGCAAGGATCCTCGGTATTTGCTACTCACCAAAATACCTAAAACGGTGGTTATTAAAAAAGGGGATACCGTGGTTTCTAGTCCGTATTCTGATAAGTTTCCGCCAGGATTGCCAATCGGCACTGTGTATAAGGTTGAACAGGATCAAGAAACCAATACGTATATACTATTGGTGAAAACAGCGGTAGATTTTTACAATGTTCAACATGCTTATGCCGTGAAAAATTTACTACAAGAGGAAATGAATGAATTAAAACGAAAGCTCATCAAAGAATGAACCTTGTAGTAAAAAATATCATTCGACTCACGCTGATGCTGGCAATACAGGTTTTTGTATTGAATAAGGTACCACCTTTACACCAATTCATAGTGCCTTATTTTTATTTTGTTTTTCTTCTCTGGCTTCCTTTCAAAATAACCCGAACAGCATTGTTGTTTGTTGCTTTTGGTTTCGGATATTTGACTGATATTTTTTACAAAACGCCGGGATTGCATGTGGCAGCATGTGTATTCCTTGCGTATTTAAGACCTCCATTTATTAAATTACTTCTACCCAAAGAGGCTACTGAATGGGGAAATGAAGAGCCTTCACGAAAAACCATGGGTCAATTGCCTTATATCACCTATGTAGTGGGACTGACACTTATTCACAATTTTTATCTGATTTTATTAGAATGGTTGCAGTTTGGTAGTTTTTTGTATTTCACAGGAAAGTTATTGGCTACCACTTTGGTTAGTCTTCTGATGATCATTATTGCTGATCTTTTACTAAGCAGAAATTCAAGAACACGTTAACAGCGCAAATGCTTAATTTTGTTTCTGAAATCGTGCGTCAAATATGCCTGCATTTAACCAGTCTAGACAAAGCTTTATTCGAATACTTTTTCTTGTTGCCTTTATTGTACTAATTCTGCGCTTGTTGTTTTTGCAGTTGGGTTCAAGGAAATACGACTTACTCGCTTTGGATAATGCATTGAGTAAAAAAATCATTTATCCAGATAGGGGAATTATTTTTGATCGACATGGGAAGTCCATTTTAGAAAATACCCTTACGTATGATTTGATGATCAATCCTACACAACTCAAGGGAATGGATACGTTGGGTATGTGTAAGATCTTAAACATTAACCTTGATGGGTTTAAAGAAAGGGTTATAGGTGCAATTATTAAAAATGGCAGGTATAGACCTTCCGTTTTTGAAGCATCATTGTCTGTTGAAACTTTTGTTCAACTTCAAGAGAATATCTTTCGATTTGAACCTGGGTTCTTTTTGCAGGAGCGTCCCATTCGTTCCTATCCTTTTAAAGCAGCAGCACATATTCTTGGTTATGTAGGAGAAGTTGATTCTACTATATTGAAGAAGACCAACTACTATTATCAAATGGGTGATTATATGGGGTTGAGTGGCTTAGAAAGAAACTATGAGCCTATTTTAATGGGACAACGTGGAGTGAGATACCAGATCAAAGACAATAAAAATAGAATTGTTGGGTCCTATGATAAGGGACTATACGATTCTGTAGCAATTGCAGGCAGAAATTTGAATACGTATTTGGATATTGATGTTCAAGTCTTAGCAGAGCGCTTGCTTAAAAATAAACTTGGTGCAATTGTTGCTATTGAACCACAAACAGGAGGAATCATTGCAATGGCAAGTGGTCCAACGTATGATCCCAATCTGCTCACTGGCAGTCAACGGAAAAATAATTTTTCATGGATGTTGAGGGATACTGCTCGTCCCTTGTTCAACAGAGCTATTAAAGGTCAGTATCCGCCAGGATCTACCATAAAACCCATGGGAGCACTTATTGCTTTGGATGAGGGTGTCATAACTCCAGAATATGGTCTTGGTTGCAGTGGCGCATATTATGGATGTAGAAGGCCAATCAAATGCTCACATGAAACAGCCAACCATGCTTCCAATCTTCGGCTAGCACTTGCCAATTCTTGTAACAGCTATTTTTCTCATATTTATCGTTTAGCCGTAGACAATCCACGATTAAATGGAACGGTAAATGGGTACTTCAAATGGAAGCAGTACATGAATGCTTTTGGTATGGGTGTGAGGCTGGGTGTAGACTTACCCAGTGAAGACCGAGGGTTTATTGCAGATACTTCATTTTATAATCGTTTATACAATCGTTCTTGGAGCTCGTGTACAAATGTATTTCTTGGAATTGGTCAGGGTGAAATGCAGGCAACACCTTTACAAATGGCAAACATGATGTGTATCATTGCCAACAAAGGTTATTATTACACGCCCCATTTTGTACAATCTATCGAAGCTGAAACTGAGCGTGATACAGTTTTAAATCCTTTCAAGAAAAGACATCAAGTGACAAGCATCCCGGATGAAATTTACGACATTGTTCAATTGGCTATGCAAGATGTAACTGAATCTGGAACTGGACGTGTTGCAAAAATTGATGGTATCTCAGTCGCCAGTAAAACTGGAACTGCAGAAAACTATGGTATTATTTATGGTAAGCGTGAAAAGCTGAAAGACCATTCTTGGTTCGTTTGTTTTGCGCCAAGGGAAAATCCCAAAATTGCTGTTGCAGTAATTGTTGAGAATGCAGGCTTTGGAGCAGCATGGGCAGGTCCAATGGCTGGTCTTATTATGGAAAAGTTTTTGAAAGACACACTTTCAGAAAGCAGGTGGAAAGAAGTTGAGCGGATTGAAAGTCAGGAAATCATTCTACCCATTGTAAAGTACAAGCGCAACCGATTAGACTCTTTAAAGCGCGAGCGTTTGCGCAAACAACAGATTAGGGTGATTGCTGAAAATCCCCTTGAAAAAAATCAGAGAGATCGTGGGTCGGCAAAAATCAACAACCATTTTAATGCGATAAAACCAAGTGATGAAGAACAATTCATTTGAGATGTCAAAGGGAATTGATTGGACACTGATTGGTGTCTATGTCTTGCTTGTGGTTACAGGCATTGCAAGTATTTTTGCTACAACGTACCGAGACGAAGCCATTGTTAACGGATTCCTATCTCTCAATACAGATTACAGCAGGCAGCTTTTGTATTTTATTATTTGCATTGTAATTGGTTCAGTTATTTTACTAACGGATAGTAAATTTTATACAGCTACAGCCAATATTTTATACGTTGTTGGAGTCGTTTTGTTGCTACTGGTATTCCCGTTTCATACAGACATCAAAGGGACACAATCAATAATTAGGTTCTCTGGATTTCAGCTTCAGCCGGCAGAGTTGTGTAAGATATTTGTGAACCTTGCATTAGCAAAATACCTTTCCACGCCGGATTTAAATTTTAAAAGAGTAAAGTCGCAGTTAATTGCATCAGCACTGGTTTTAATACCTGCGGTAATGGCAATCTTACAAAGTGAAACAGGATTGGCCTTGGTTTATTTTTCTTTCTTTCTTGTGATGTACAGAGAAGGGTTGCCTTCCCCTATTCTTGTTATTGGTTTTTCATTGGTCATTTTGATTGTATTAACCTTGTTGATTGAACAAAACCTTTTAGCAGTTATACTTACACTTTTGGCTGCAGGGGTTATCTATGAGTTAAGGCGAAAAATAAAAAGAAAACGATCGATTTTGTTTTTCATCATTGGTATCTGGGTATTGTCTGTAGGGGTTCAGCGGTTTGCTATCCCTTATTTTTTTAACAGTGTACTCAAGCCATATCAGGTGCAAAGAATTTATGCAACTGTGGGTAAAGACCTTGAAGTTGATGAATCTAAATTGACGGAGCAGGATATCAAGAAAATGGCTGACAAGAAAAAAGCGGGAAATTATAATGTAAAACAAAGTACAATTGCGATTGGTTCTGGAGGGTTTTGGGGTAAAGGGTTGATGAAAGGAACTCAAACCAGGTATGATTTTGTGCCAGAGCAACGTACCGATTTTATTTTCTGTACTATAGGCGAAGGGTTTGGTTTTTTAGGTAGTATTTATTTGTTGGGACTTTATTTATTTGTGCTTTTTAGAATTGTAAATATTGCAGAGCGACAAAGAAGTACTTTTAGTCGTGCTTACGCTTATGGCGTTGCATCTGTCCTGTTCTTTCATATTTTCATCAATATTGGTATGACCATTGGTATTGTTCCTGTAATTGGTATTCCATTGCCTTTCTTGAGTTTCGGTGGAACAGCACTTGTAACCTTTACGGTACTGTTGTTTGTGCTCATTCGACTGGATGCAGACAGGCAAATGATTCTAAGATAATCAAGTATGAAAATTATTCCACTTTCAGAAGGTGCATTTACAATTGATCAGACCAAAGTTTTTGTTCCATTCGACATCGCTAAAGACAAATTACAAGAAAGACCACGTGGAAGTCTATTGGTGGAGATTCAACCTTTTCTTGTTGTTACACAAAACGATGTGATTTTGTTGGATACCGGTTTGGGGTTTATGAGTAATGGTGTAATGCAGCTCCATGAAAATCTTGCTTTATATGGATTTTCAACAAATGATATTACTAAGGTTTTGATGAGCCATTTGCACAGAGATCATTCAGGCGGTTTAACACTGGAAGATCCTTATCACCATACATGGCATTTGGGATTTTCTAATGCAACAGTTTATGTGCACCATAAAGAGTTGGACTTTGCTTTGTATACACAAAATGCTTCTTATGATTCAGAACGGTTAAAGATTTTAGCGCATAACGACAAAGTAGTATTGTTAAATGATGAGGGTATAATTGATGGATATATACACCACCAATTTTCTGGTGGACACTCACCTTTTCATCAAGTATTTTGGATTCATGAAGACAAAAAAATTGTATTTTTTGGTGGCGACGAAGCACCTCAACTTCACCAAATGAAAACTAAATTTGTTACTAAATATGACCATGATGGTAAGCGTGCAATGGAGCTTAGACAACAATGGTGGAACCAAGCCAATAATCAAAATTGGAGAATACTGTTCTACCATGATATTGGCACCCCCATTGGCTAATACTAGTAGTAAGGGCTATAGAAAATTTCAATGATTTGTATAGATGATTGGAAGAAATATTGAAATAATGGCAATCACACTAAGATAAAAAAAGGCTAGCCCTAAAAAGAGCCAGCCGTTGCTAACCTATGAAAAACACCAGGTTAAAATTACATATTAAAATTAAATTAGAATCCTTTTTTTCTTGATTCTATTTGCTTTTTTTCTGACTGGCGTTTTTGAAATTCCTTTCTTACCAAAGATTTAAACTCATCTTCTGCGCCAAAAACTTTATTTG
>CAMDFC010000016.1 GCA_945897185.1 Chitinophaga pinensis
TTTTATTTATTGATTTAGATCCAGCACAGGTGGATGTGAATGTGCACCCCACAAAACAAGAGATTAAATTTGTCGATGATAAAATTGTCTATGCATTTGTTAAGTCTGCCATAAGACATGCCTTAGCACAATTTAGTATTGCACCTGCACTAGATTTCAACCTAGATCCTTCCATCCAGCAATTGGATGCAATATCAAAGCCATTTACAGCATCTAGACAAGATGAAGCGGCTTCCGGTGGATTGTATAAATCATTTGTAGACAGAAACCAGGCACATCGAATTGAGTCGTCTAGCAACCTAAAAGACTGGCGTAGTTTTTTTGAAGCTGCTCCTAAAGTAGAGATGCCTGAAAAACATTTTTTGGATGGAGAACTACTGCAATCTAAATCTACATCGCCTGCGTTTTTTTCTCAATTGCCTTCAGAAGTAATTCAGGTGCAAGCTTCTTATTTGGTTTATGAAAATACAAATGGACTAATTGTTCTTAATCAGCAATTGGCGCATCAACAAATACTTTTTGAAAAATTTAATGCAGTTTGGCAGGGGAAAGCAATGGCTATTCAACAGGAACTCTTTCCTCAAGCCATCACAGTTTCTCCCGCTGATGCCCAATTGCTCCAATCCCTCTTACCGGATCTTTTGCATTTGGGATATCAGCTGGAACCCTTTGGGAATCATGCATTTTTGGTTCAAGGTAGTCCTGCCGATCACCCTTCTGAAAACAACCAGTCTGTCATTGAAATGATTTTGGAAGATGTTAAAGATGGATCTTCTCGTCTTCATCAATCCTACAAAGAGCGCATCAGCAAAACACTGGCTAGAAAACATGCAATTAGGGTAGGCACCAAACTGGCCGAGAAGCAGATGATTGAATTGCTCGATCATTTATCAATATGTATACAGCCTAAAATCCACTTTGATGGCAAGCCCATTTATGTGGAAGTGAAAAACGAGTACTTAAATGGAGTTTTTGGTTTTTAACTAGAGGGTTTGCAAAAATGCTTCAATTTTTTTTCTGATTGTCCCGCTGCTCGTATTGTGGTTGTTTACCATGATGGAAAAGCTAAGCCATTTTCCTTTTTTAGAAAGTACATAGCCACTTAGGCAGTATATCCCGCCCATAGATCCTGTTTTCGCATAAATAAACTCACCCTCTTTTCTATCCATTCCTCCTAATGTGCCAACCCCTGCTTGAGGAAAAATGGCTTTTATTTTTTCCCAACCTTGTTCGGCTTTGAGTTGGTTGAGCACCTGAATCATATCAGAAGCGCTAAACTGATTATACCTACTGAGTCCACTTCCATCCACCCATCTAGGCTTTACTGGGAGCTGCTTGAGGTCTTGGTTGAGTACTACTTGAATGATGGCTGCTTCATCCATTTTATTCAAGAGCAGCTGACTAATCATTTCTAAAACCTGATCAGCATAAAAATTATCACTGCGGTACATCATCTTTTTTAAAAGCGTGTCCCTTGATTGAGAATATACAATTTCAGGTGAGTTGCTTATCGACTGCTTCATTAAATTGGGGTCGGCAATTTTTATTTCTTTTCCAAGACTGTCTTTGAGTAACAGTAGTGCGGTATTTAAACCATTGCTAATAAATGGAACAGATTGTGTTGCAGATTGTTCCCTCCCTTCAGCAAGTAAAAAAGAATTTTCATGTTCATTTCTTTTTACAAGAAATGAAGTTCTCGGCTTAGTAAAATTAACAGGCCAATTGATTTCCGGATTGGAATAAAGAAATAGGTCGATTGTGTCTTGTGGATTTGTAGGATTTTCTTTTGTAGTTCTCTCTTGAAACCATTGAATCAAGTTCCCATATATGGGAAAGGCATTGCGTTCTGCTTGGTAATGTTCGTTGTAGTCCTCTACACTCCATCCAGGTCCTAGTGCTGGACTGAACCACTGGTCGTTTCTTATATACAAAGGTTTTTGAATCGACCTTAGTTTGTTAAAGAGGGGGTGGACAGAAAAATCAGGATGAAGAAAAGTGGGGTCTCCCATTGGTGTGATCAAAACAGCGGTATCTAAATTAGTTAGCATAGCCGCAGGTAGTTGCTCTGGTAAATATTTTAAGGCCGCATAGGCGGTAACAATTTTTATATTGCTGGCAGGCACAAACCACTTGTCTGCTTGGTATTGGTAAAGAAACGTATTTGCTTCGCCATCATTGATGGCTATGCCAACATGCGCATTGGCCAAGGCTTTGTCTTTAAGCAAATGATGTTTGGCTTGTTTTTGTATTACTTGTTGCATGCTACATGCATTCAATAACAACAAAAACAAAAGATATGTAGCGTTTTTAAACATCGGGTTTGTTGTTTAACTCCTCTCTTGTAGTCTTAGCCAACGTTCCGGTATATCGTTGTTTCCTGCTTGGTTGAAGTCGTTTTGTGAGCAAGGCACATAATTGTTATCCGGCATTCTCATCCACCACCTGCCGGTTTTCATGCTTTTAATAAATGTAGTTTCAACAGCGCCAAAAGCAATATGACATTCAATGAACATTTCTTTTTCATTGAGGGAAGCTTCTGTTTTTCCAAAATGAATTCCATCAATATAATACCAAAGCATTTGAGAGACCTGCTTTGCCATATTTGAATTGACATCATGCTTTTGGTTATAACCAAAGATGCCCAAGGTTTTCATTTTGTCGCTCATCCCTGCATAGCGCATGAGTGTGCAGGCCTCTTCTCCATTGAAGCCATTTGGACTACTTCCTTCCCAGAAAGTGGGAGAACCCAAAGCAGACAAATCAAAACTCAGCAAATCGCTGCTCCTGAAAGCGGGCTCAATCTCTTCAATATTTTCTTTCACTTTGCCCAACCTGTAACAGTCGAATCGTAAATGGTCCATGGTCTCCAACATCGTAGGATGAACATAATAGCTTTGAAAACCGATGTGGTTATAATGCTTGATGAAATTTGGATCACCTGTAAGCATTTCCATTAAAAAATTTCTGGAACGTGTGGGGTTGTCAATTGATAAGTCTATATAGGCATCTACTCCAGTTGCTTCAATAATTTTACCCTGACTTTGGTAGACTTCATAAAGGGCCAACGTAAGGTCGTGCGAACCGCCCAGCAAAAGAAAACGTTTTTTATTGTTCAGACATTCAGCAGCCACAGCTTTTACTGCAGCATAGGTGTCGGATATAGAAGCGCCTGACTTAATATTACCAATGTCTGCAATTTTAATGTCCTTATGCCATTGGTACAAAGCATAGAACTCCTTTCTTATTTTATCGGTACCTGCACCACCTTTTAAAAGGTCTCCATCCCCCCTCAAATCATTACAACTGGCAATTACTACATCCACCGCTGAAAGATCTGGCATTTCATCTTGGTAGATGAGTATAGTCTTACCAATCTGACCTTCTCTTATTTCAGCGTCACCTGAAACCACAGCAAGATCTACGGGTTCCAGAAAATCAGTGAGGCTATAAAATGACATGTATAAAGTTTAGGCAAACCTACTGTAAACTGATGATAAATTCGAGTGTCGTTTTGAATTTTCGTTAGCAACCAGTCCTTAACAAAGATCTTATGATTCATTATCTTTGCGTCATGGTAGAGATTCAAAAGCAAATTGAACAATACAGCAACGAAATCAATGTATTTACTGCATCCGATGCAGATAGCCTCGAGCAATTTCGAATTCGGTTCTTGGGTGTTAAGGGAATTGTGAAAGCCATGTTGGGCGAAATGAAGAATGTTCCACCAGATCAGAAAAAGGAATTTGGTCAAATCATGAATGCTTTCAAAGTATTGGCGGAAGAAAAATACAACCATGAAAAGGAGAGGGTTGATGCTTTGGGCGGGGCAAATAAGTCAAATATAGATATCACATTGCCAGGAAACCCATTGCCTGTAGGAAGCAGACATCCAGTTACTTTAATGAGGAACAGTATTGTTGAAATTTTTCAAAGGCTTTCTTTCACCGTAGCAGAAGGTCCGGAAATTGAAGACGACTGGCACAACTTCACTGCATTGAATTTGGATGAAAACCATCCGGCACGCGACATGCAGGATACTTTTTATCTATCCACAGATCCGGCAATATTGTTAAGGACGCATACCAGTAATGTGCAAATTCGTGAAATGGAGCGTCAAAAACCTCCCATTAGAATTATTTGTCCGGGAAGGGTTTATAGAAACGAAACCATCAGCGCACGTTCACACTGTTTTTTTCACCAAGTGGAAGGATTGTATATTGATGAGCATGTTTCTTTTGCCGATCTCAAACAGACCTTGTACTTTTTTGTAAAAGAGATGTTTGGGGAGGATGTGAAAGTGCGTTTTAGGCCAAGTTATTTCCCATTCACCGAACCCAGTGCCGAGATGGACATCAGTTGCATGCTCTGCAAAGGGGATGGTTGTTCTGTGTGTAAAAGAACAGGATGGCTGGAAATTTTAGGATGTGGAATGGTGCACCCCAATGTGTTAAAAAACTGCGGAATTGATCCTGAAAAATACACGGGTTTCGCTTTTGGAATGGGTGTTGAAAGACCCGCCTTATTAAAATACGGCATTACTGATATCCGATTATTCAGTGAAAACGATGTAAGGTTTCTTGAACAGTTTAGTGGTATATGAACATGAATAAGAAGACACTCGTTACGGGAGCTGCTGGTTTGTTGGGTGTCTATCTCATCCGCGAATTGCTCAAAAAAAATGAGCCCATCCTTGCAATTTATAGAACTAAAATTCCTACTCAATTAACCCAAGAAGAGTTAGACAAGATAACTTGGATAAAGGGAGATATTCTTGATGTCCTTTTTTTAGAAGAGGTGATGCAGGAATGCAACAAGGTATACCATTGTGCAGGTTTAGTATCTTTTAGTCCAAGACGCGTTAGGGATTTGTATAAAATAAATGTTGATGGAACAGCCAATGTGGTTAACGCTTGTCTTGCGGCAGGAATAACCAAACTGATTCATGTGAGTTCTGTTGCCTCTTTGGGAAGAAAGCGAAACGGCCAGACCGTAACCGAAGATGTAAAATGGGATGAACGTGCAAATCCTTCTGTCTATGGGAAAACCAAATACCTGGGTGAATTGGAAGTTTGGCGGGGAGTTGCAGAAGGACTTGAAGCCGCCATTGTAAATCCGGTCATCATTCTCGGTAAGGGTGATTGGGATGCTGGTTCTGCAGCCACCTTTAAGAATGCCTACAATGAGTTCCCCTGGTACACTGAAGGGACCAGTGGTTTTGTTGATGCCTATGATGTGGCAAAGGCGATGGTGCTGTTGATGGATAGTACAATTTCTGGTGAACGTTTTATTGTATCTGCAGATAATTGGTCGTATAAAGACTTGTTTACTGCAATGGCGGAAGGATTTGGTAAAAAACCACCAACCCGAAAAGTAACACCTTGGTTGGCTGCACTGGTTTGGAGATTGGAAGCCATTAAGGGTTGGGTAAACGGACAAGATCCGTTGCTCACCAAAGAAACAGCGGAAACTGCACAACAAAAAGTAAACTTCAGCAACCTTAAGTTGCTTAATGCACTACCCAACTTTTCTTTTAGGCCACTTAACCAAACCATAAAAGAGTCTTGTGATTTTTATTTGAAAAGCCTTTGAGAAAATCGACTTACACTTTTTGTTAACGATGTACGATTGATTGCTTATTCTTTATTGTTTATTCTCTTCAACATCTCCCACATTTCAGGAATTCTTTTAATCCAAACCAGTTCTCTTTTTTTTGTATTCGCCTCTTCAGCAGGATAACCAAAATAGACCTTGCCGCCTACTAAACTAGATGGGACACCCGATTTTGCCATAACTACTGCATTTGCACCAATGGTTAATGTCTTGTTTACTGCAACTTGTCCCCACAGTATAACACCATCTTCAATCACCGTAGCGCCTGCAATACCAACTTGTGCTGCAAATAGGCAGTTCTTTCCAACCACCACATCATGCCCAATATGAACCTTGTTGTCTAGTTTTGTTCCTTCACCAATGATGGTATCGTGTGTTACTCCCCTGTCAATTGTACAACCTGCACCCAGTTCAACTTGGTTATGGAGTATTACCCTTCCGCAACTTTTCATTTTTTTATACCAAACTGGTCTGTTCTTTTTTGAGTTGTAATAAAAGGCATCTGATCCAATTACCGTACCAGATTCTATCACCACATTGTCTCCAAGTATACAGTGCGATAAAATAGTAACGTTTGGATGTATGGTACAGTTCTTACCAATAATTACATCTTCTCCAATAAACGTATTTGGTGCCAATACAGTTCCTTCTCCTATGGTTGCAGAAGGATGTATCATGGATGTTTGATGGTGAAAAGGGCGGAAGTGTTCTACGATTTTTTGGTAAGCCTCGAAAGGTTGTTCAACAATCAGTAAAGCCTTGTTGGGCGGGCATTCTGTAGATGTGTCAATGATGATAAAACTGGCTAATGAGTCAATACATTTTTTGTAATATTTTGGATGGTCTACAAATACAAGATCACCTTCTTCTACTTTGTGAATTTCATTGATACCCAAACACAGTCCGTTTACATTGCCTTGAATTTTTGCATTGATTAATTCGGCAATCCACGTAACAGAAACAGGCGATGGAAATTTCATATTTGCTAATTTTTACAAAGATAGTGCTATGTGCACTTTGCAAATAACATGTATGTATTTGTAACAATTGTTGTGGTAATTAACATCTCAGCATAAAAGTGTGCATAAAATAATATGGGAAAAATTTTCAGTTCATAAAATATATCTATAATATTGTGAAGGGAATTTATTCCCGGTACTTATTAACCCATCTATATATCAGCGTCCGGTTTCAACCGGACGCTATTTTTTTATACTTACATTGCACTAAATTTTATTTATGCTAAGATCGATGACCGGTTATGGAAGAGCTGAGCGTTCCATCAACGAAAAGAATTTCCTAATTGAAATCCGTTCGCTTAATGGAAAGCAATTTGAACTTTTGTTGAAACTACCGCTTCAATTGAAACCTTTTGAATTCGAGATTAGAAGCCTGCTTTCAGAAAAATTAATTAGAGGAAGTGTTGAGTGTACTGTTTCTATAAAACAACATGGGGCTGCTAAGCCATCATCCATAAACCTAGACCTTGCAGCCTCTTATTTTAAACAATTAAAGTCATTGGCAGATCAACTAGAAGCCGACGATAGCCAATTGCTGGCTTCTATTCTTCGTTTGCCAGAGGTAGTGGCCAATTCAACTGATGTAATTGGAGACACTGAATGGCTTGTGTTTAAAGAGGTATTGCAAGAAGCCATGGTCATGATTAATAAACACAGAATGGATGAAGGCGCCGCATTGGAAAAAGAACTGTTGCTGAGAATTGCAAATATTGAAGAGAGTCAGAAAAAAGTAATTGCCTTAGACCCTTCTCGTAAGGTTAAAATCAGAGAGTCGATACTCAAGCTTTTAGATGAGCAAGTGGGTAAAGACAACGTAGACATGAATCGTTTTGAGCAGGAACTCATTTATTATATAGAAAAAATCGATCTTACCGAAGAGCAGGTGAGGTTGACCAACCACTGCACTTATTTTAGGACACTCTTAAGTGAGCAAGAAATAGCCAAGGGTAGAAAGCTCTCTTTCCTGTTACAAGAAATTGGTCGTGAAATCAACACAACTGGCTCAAAAGCCTATGATGCTGAAATTCAGAAATCAGTGGTGGAGATGAAAGACGAACTTGAAAAAGCAAAAGAACAAGTGCTGAACATTCTTTGATCCTGCTCTTTTGATTCCGGTAACCGAATGATACCTAACTTTGCGCTATGTTAATTAGATGGATCCTGATACTTTCGGTCTCTTTCTTTTTTTCTGCTTGCAGTGAATCTGGCTTGTATGAGAAAATACATTTCATGCCAGACCATGCTTGGTCGTATGCCAATCAGCCAGAATTTTCTTTTGAGGTAAAAGATACCACCGCCAATTACCAGGTTTATTTTATCATCAGGCATGCTGATGCCTATGAATACAATAATATTTGGATCAAACTCAGAAGCAAACTACCCGGAGAGTCAGTTGAAAGAGAGGACAGGTTTGATGTGCCATTGGCTACAGATAATAAATGGTTGGGGTCGGGGATGGATGATTTACACGACCACCGCGTTTTGTTGTACAGAGAACCAGTGAGGTTCAGTAAAACTGGATTGTATACAATAAAGATTGCGCACGATATGCGGGTTGAGCCTTTACAATATATTTTTAATGTTGGACTGCGGGTTGAAAAAGTAAATTGAGATGAAGAACTTATTTGACAGGATACCACTCAAAATGATCATTTATGTATACTGGCTGCTGTTGGTTTATTTGATTGCAGCTTTGGGTTGGTGGTATTTTGAACTCGACCAGCAAAATGACCAGATGCTTGCTTACCAACAAGAGCAAATTCTAAAGGGATTTGGTGGTGAAACATCAATGGAAGAAGCACAAGATGCCCATGATAGAAATGCAAAGCAGTTTATTGGTGAAGGAATGACATTTCTTATTTTTACTGTATTGGGCGCCATCTTCGTATATGGTGCGGTGAGTCGTCAAATTCGCTACCACTTGCAACAGAAAAACTTCATGTTGGCCGTTACCCATGAATTAAAAACACCGATTGCGGTAACCAAGCTCACCCTGGAAACTTTAAAGAGACACCAACTGAGTGAAGAAAAACAACAGAAATTGTTGGGGGATGCAATCAACGAAACTGAGCGACTAGACATGTTGTGTAACAATATTTTACTAAGTTCTCAAATGGAGTCTGGCGGTTACCAGTCCAATAAACAAGAATTCAACTGTTCTTTAATGGTTTTGGGTGCAGTAGGTTCTTTTGCAAAACGATACCCAATTAGAAAATTTGAGCTAAATGTTCCCGCAGATATCATATGCTATGGAGAGGAATTTTTGGTAAGGTTGGTGCTTAACAACTTGATTGAAAACGCCATAAAATATACGGTGGCGGACTCCTCTATAACGGTTGGGCTTGTTGAGAATAAGGAAGAAATTGTTATTGCAGTGGCGGATAGGGGACAAGGAATTCAAGACAAGGATAAGTCTAAAGTGTTTGAGAAATTCTACAGGCTTGAAGATGAAAGGGTGAGAAAGACCAAAGGAACTGGACTTGGACTTTACCTGAGCAATAAAATTGTGCAAGACCACAAGGGCTCTTTAACACTAATCGATAATCAGCCTCAAGGCTGTGTTTTTAAAATTGCATTACCAAAACATGAAGCATAATGGGTGAATTTAAAGCCTCCATCTTAGTTGTAGAGGATGAAGAACATCTTCAAGAAGCCCTCACCCTCAACCTAGAATTGGAAGGTTACGAAGTTACTTGCGCAGATAATGGTGCTATCGCATTAAAAAAAGTAGAAGAGGGATATTTTGATCTCATCATTTTAGATGTAATGCTTCCTGAGGTAGATGGATTTGATGTTTGCGAATCCATACGCCTAAAAAATATCGATACACCTGTTCTTATGTTGAGTGCCAGGACTGGAAGTGCTGATAGGGTGATGGGGTTGAAGCGTGGGGCTGATGATTACCTCACCAAGCCTTTTAATTTAGAAGAACTTCTTTTGAGAATTGAAAAACTGATTGAAAAGAACAGAAAGCTACAAGACACATCTAGCATAGGAGAACAATATATTTTTGGTGGCAATACAATTGATTTTAGGGCCCAAACCGCCACCAATGTCCGCGGCGAAAATTTGAGTTTGAGCAAGAAAGAGGTTATGCTGTTGAAGATGTTGATAGAGTATAAAAATGAAGTCGTATCACGCGAAAAAATACTTCAAGCGGTTTGGGGTTACCAGGTTTTTCCAACAACCAGAACAATCGATAATTTTATTTTAAGTTTTAGAAAATACTTTGAGCCTGATCCTCGAGAGCCAAAACATTTCCATTCAGTTAGAGGCGTAGGGTATAAATTTAATGATGCATAGTTAGATGTCTCCCAACTGCGGCCTGATGGTAATTTCCTCAACGCAGGCCTGTGAAGACAGCTTGCATGATGCAAGTACCATTTTTGCAACATCATCTGGCTTCATGAACCTTGTTGGCGTTATTCCGGATTGTTCCCAGGATGGTGTATAAGTGGCTCCTGGATGTATCATACTCACCTTGATGTTGTGGGGCTTCATTTCCTCTCTTAAATTCTTTGTAAATCCTGCCAGTGCCCATTTGCTAATACTGTAAGCTCCACCATTGTCGTATGCTTTTAAAGCTGCAATTGAACACATGTTAAATATATGTCCCTGTTTTCTTTCCATCATGTTGGGCAAAAGCGCCCTCGTTAAATGGTAAGCAGCATAGAAGTTGATGTCCATTGTTTGCTCAAGTTGTCCCTCAGGTTCATTGTATGTGCTGCCTGGTTGATAAGTGCCGGCATTATTAATAAGAATATCTACAGCTGAGGTTGCTTCTAATACCTGTTGTGCAAACCGTTTAACTTCTGATTCAATTGACAGGTCTATATTAAAACTTGTTACCTGAACTCCATATTGCTGCATCAGGTTCACTTGCCAAGATTGAAGTTTATCCATGTTCCTTGAACAAAGGAAAAGATCATGGCCATCCGCTGCGAAATACTCAGCCAAGCATTTGCCTAAACCTTGTGATGCACCAGTTATCACTACTTTCATCGGGTTATTTTTTTCGAAGTTAAGAACTCTTCCTTTCTTAGCTTTGTAAAGAATGAAACAGAATACCTACGATCAGTTATTTTTTGATTTAGACCATACCATATGGGATTTTGACACCAATTCAGAAGCAACACTGCTAGACCTTTTTCACGAACTGAAATTGAATGAGCGGGCTACTGGCGATTTTAACCATTTTCATACTACCTACCACCACCACAACGAAATTTATTGGGATAGGTTTCGTAAAGGATTCATTAATAGGGAAGAATTGAGGTGGAAACGGATGTGGAGGACCTTGGTAGATTTTAAAATTACAGACGAGACCCTCGCCAAACAAATGAGTGAAAGATACCTGGATATTTTACCTACCAAAACCAATTTGTTCCCACATTGTATAGAACTGTTGGAGTATTTGACCGCAAAAAAATATCCCATGCATTTGATCACCAACGGTTTTGAAAAAACACAGTACCAAAAAATAAAAAACAGTGGTATCGATCGGTTTTTTACCCATATGGTCACTTCAGAACAAGCAGGCATCATGAAACCGCATGCTGCTATTTTTGAATATGCATTAAACCTGACAAAATCGACTGCAGAAAAATGTATAATGATTGGCGACACCCTCGAAGTAGATATTCTCGGAGCCAAGAACATGGGTATGGATACGGTATATTTCAATCCTGCAAAACCACACAACGATAAGGTGATTCCAACTTATGTTATTGGAAGTCTAAACGAGCTGAAAACAATTTTATAATTAAGCGAAGGTGGCCAACACTGAAATGCCATTCTTTACTTGCTCGCCAATTTTTACATTCACTTTGGTTCCAATCGGTAATAGGAGGTCAACGCGACTGCCAAATTTAATGAAACCCAACTCTGCGTTTTGTTGAACATCTTCATCCACATTGGCATAATTCATAATTCGCTTGGCTAATGCTCCTGCAATTTGCTTTACCAATACAGTTGCTTTTGAATTTTGAAGGACAATGCTGTGTCTTTCGTTTTCTGTTGAGGACTTTGGATCCCAAGCCACCAAGTATTTACCCTTGTGGTATTTGCTGTAAAGAACTTTTCCTGAAAAAGGATACCTGTTTACGTGAACATTAGCCGGACTCATAAAGACAGATATTTGTAAACGTTTTTCATTGAAATATTCTGTGTCGTGCACTTCTTCAATCACCACCACCTTGCCATCTGCCGGTGAAACAATTGCGCTTTCATCATTAGTAAAATCTCTAGAGGGTATTCTGAAAAACGATACGATGAAAAGCCAGAATGCACTCAATACAACCGAGAGAAAATTATGAATAAGTGGTTGTGTAGGGTAGATGTATTGTAAGGAGAGCATGATTAAAATAAAGACGCCCATTCCTATAATGAAAATGGTTTTGTAACCTTCTTTGTGTATGGTCATTTTAAGGGGTTGAGTTTGTAAAGTTAAGCAATATGAATGGCATCAGATATTGATCTTTCTTTTTCTTGCAGCAACTTGCCATTCGCCAATAACTTGGTCGTTTTCTATTGCAATCAATGTTTCATGAAGGGCAACAGTGGGGCAAATATGATATGGAATGCCGATGAGTATATCGCCTACATTGTATTTTTCTGCATGTTCCGTTTCCATTACCAAATGTTCTTCACTTTGTCCAACTGGCTTGAGATCAGTATTTGAAGGGAAGTACACTCTTTTAGTAATTTCATTTTCTGAAGCGACTGCTTTATGTCCTAGGTCAAGGCAAACCCTATTGCTGCTTGGTTTGGAAATCACTCTGGTTACAATATGTACTGCAGGTGTGAAATGCTGTTCCGGACAAATTGTTGCATAACCATGGTCCCAGAATATGTTGGTACCCGGACTGCATTCGCGGTCTATTTTTTTTGCATGAGCAGAAAAACTTGGTGATCCTCCTGCAATGATTAATGGACACGCATATCCTTTTTGCTCAAGCTTTTCTATCCAGGTATATACTTTTTGAAAAGCAAGTTCACAGGCTTTTTCTCTTTCAATGGGATTGGCTTGTCTGTGCTGACCATCATAAATATGCAAGCCGCTAAATTTTAAATGCGTTGCAGCGTGAATGAATTCATATAAGTCAATGGCTGATTCATCAGGTAAAATACCTGTTCTGTTCATGCCCACATTAAGATCGATATATATATTCAGTATTATTCCGGCTTCATTGCACTTTGCATTGATACGTTCTGCTTGGTGAAAATCATCTGCAATTGTAGAAAATAGACTAAAAGGGTAGGTCTGTATCAACTTAATCAAACGGTCGATTTTTATTCCGGCTGGTTGATGCGCCAATAAAATATCTTTTGCATTATTGATGGCCAATAGTTCCGCTTCTGCAATAGTTGCACATTTGAACTTGTAAATACCTTGATCTTGCATCAATCTAATTCCTTCAGCAGTTTTATGTGTTTTAATGTGCGGACGAAGTCTATCTAGACTAGATACCATACGAATCATTTCAGCTATATTTTTTCTTACCAATGCAGGATAAACCAGAAGCGCGGGAGAATCAATTGTTTCTAAATTCATGATAAATAGGAGGTTTCAAAAATGAATCTTTGGTAGTTATTCCAGTACGAAGCAGGCCAATGCCTCTTCTATTTCTTCTGCACTGTTTAAAGTAACGAGCTGCGTTCTAAGGGGTTTGATATTCGGAATTCCTTTGAGGTAATTTGCATAATGTCTTCTCATCTCAAAAATACCCAACTTAGGACCTTTCCACTTAATAGATGCATGAAGGTGTTGTTTGATTAAGTCAAGTCGCTCTTCAAAAGTTGGAGGCGCCAAATGTTCGCCAGTGGCAAAAAAATGTTTTACTTCCCTGAAAAACCAGGGGTATCCAATTGCAGCCCTGCCAATCATGATACCATCAATGCCATATTTGTTTTTGTATTCTAATGCTTTTTCAGGAGAATCAACATCGCCATTCCCAAAAATAGGAATATGCATTCTTGGGTTATTCTTGACTTTTGCTATCCAACTCCAATCTGCTTCTCCTTTGTAAAGTTGACTTCTGGTTCTTCCGTGAATCGATAGTGCTTGTACGCCAATATCTTGAAGTCGCTCTGCTACTTCAATGATATTGATGCTGTCGAAATCCCAACCCAGTCTAGTTTTTACAGTAACTGGAATTGATGTAGATTTTATTACCGCCTTAGTAAGTCTAATCATAAGGTCGATGTCTTTAAGTACTGCTGCACCGGCACCTTTACAAACTACTTTTTTAACTGGGCAGCCATAATTGATATCCAGTATGTCTGGGTTTACCGTCTCAACAATACCAGCACTAATGGCCATGGCTTCTTCATCACCACCAAAAATTTGTATACCAACCGGACGTTCCTCTTCGAAAATGTCTAGTTTCTGCCTGCTTTTTAAAGCATCCCTAATAAGGCCTTCAGTACTGATGAATTCCGTGAACATTAAATCAGCGCCATGTTCTTTACACACTGCACGAAAGGGAGGATCACTTACATCTTCCATTGGTGCAAGGAGCAGGGGGAATTCAGGTAAATTTATGTTGCCTATCTTTATCATAAGAATTCTGCAAAGTTACAAAGAACAACTATGGAACAGCAAAATGAAAACAGGTTGGGAATCAATGAAAAATCTGGGTTGTTTATCCTGATTGGCTTGATGGGTGTTGGGTTTGTGATTGGAGGATTTGTTTCGATTACAGCTTGGAAATTGATGACCGGTCAAGATATGGCCCAAATGCAGGTATCCATGACTGACCCCAGTTTCAGCAATCAAGTGAGGGTTACCCAGACTTTGTTGTCTATCTGCATTTTTTTATTTCCTGCTTTAATAGCAGCGCGGATGGTAGATAAACAACCCTTGTCTTATATTGGATTAACCCAAAAGTCTACAGCGCTCACTTTTGTATTTGCTATTGTACTCATGCTTTTAACTATTGTAATTGGGGGTTCATTGGCCACTGTTAATGAAATGATTCCAGTAACTGCACAAATGGAATTGTATTTCAAAACCATGGAAGAAGATTACATGAAACAAGTAGAAGTAATGTCGCAGATGAAAGGAATTGGTGATTTTCTGATTGCACTGCTTGTGATGGCTTTTGTACCTGCAGTTGTGGAGGAGGTTTTTTTTAGAGGGGGATTTCAGAATATGATGCACAGGTCGACTGGAAATTTTTGGGTGGCCATCATTGTAACCTCACTTCTATTTAGCGCAATTCATTTTTCTTTTTATGGATTTCTTACACGAACTGCTTTGAGTATTGTACTGGGCTTGCTTTATGCCTACACCAGAAATCTTTGGATGCCCATACTGGCGCATTATATAAACAACGCTATTGGTGTTGGTGAAGTATATTATTTAAGGAGTACGGGACAATCTTTGTCTGATGGCATTGGTGATAAATTTCCAATATGGTGGGGCGTTCTGGCTCTAGTTGCATTTATTTTCATCTTTAAGCAGTTTCAAAAACAGTTGCCCGATGGCCCTCGATAAAAAAGTATTTGCCACAAGAGCCAAAACAGCCTTGGTTTATGCCGCTGTGATGTTAACGGGATTGTTTTGGAACGAATGGAGTTTTTTTCTGCTCTTCTCCGTTGTGCATTTCGGATGTTGGTATGATTACCAAAAATTATCTGCCTTGATAGATCCATCGTACGTTAATAAGACGCTTATTGAACAATTGCATTTTCCAATCATGGGATGGGGGTGTATGTTGATGGCTACTTCAGATCAACTTGTTTTAGGTTCCTTTAAAATCAGTGAAGCAGGAACTTGGTTGGTACAAATCGGGATCTATTTGCTACCTGCAAGATTGTTATTTGAAAAGCAGTACAAATGGAAACACATCATAAGATCGATGGGTGGGATTGTTTATTTGTCTATTTCATTGGCCTTGTTCATCAATCTTCGTTCAGGTTGGATATGGTCTGATGGAAATTCCCAGAGTATTTTCACAATCACCTTGTCTACTTTTAGCGGGAAACTAATCTGCTTGCTGTTGATTTTTGGCATTTGGATCAACGATACCATGGCTTATGTTGTGGGTTCATTTATTGGTAAAACGCCAGTCTCTACTTGGTCTCCAAAGAAAACTTGGGAAGGCACTTTGGGCGGTATCATTTTAAGTGCTGGATTGATATCATTAGTAGCAAATTTGTTGTGGAAAGCCAACTATGAAGTATTTGTTATTGCGCTGGTCTGCGCAATTGGAGGAACAATTGGAGATTTGGCTGAGAGTAGGTTAAAACGGATGGCGAATGTAAAAGACAGTGGCAGCTTTATGCCTGGACATGGAGGATTTTTGGATCGTTTTGATTCAATTCTTTTTGCTGCACCAATGGTTTGGCTGGTTTGTTACTTGTTCTATAAGTAACAAAAATTAGTTTTGATCTCCCTTTTTAACCTCAATGCTTGGTTTGTTCCTAGGTGCAGTGCTTGTCTGTTCCCTGTTAATTTGTAGTATGGGTTTTGGAGAGTCTGTAGCTTGTTTTAGTGCAGGTTGATTAGCGCTTGGTGATTGTATAACTAATTTAGTTCTGGGCTGCTGTTCCCTGTTTCCTATTCCCTGCCTACCGGCAGACAGGCTATCTCCCTGCTCCCTATTCCCCCGTCCCTTTCTCTTCTGTGCATTTCTATCTAAAGAACGTAAGCTGATTTGTCCAACTACATCTACAAATTGCGGTTCTACTTCTTTTACTTTTGAACCAGTATTAACATCAGCAGTTTCTAATTCCTCTGGCCTCATGCCTTTGTCGTTCATTGCTTTAATTTCGCGTACCGTCTCTATGTTCAGTGGATATTGCTTGTTGCTATCTGGTAGCGTATACCACATGAGGTTTTTGAAAATATCTTTTTTGATAAGATGTGCCCTGCCTTTTGCGGTTTCTAAAACATCAACATGTTCAGGAAAATATTGTAAAGCATCTAGATAAGTATCTAGTTCATAGTTTAGGCAACATTTTAACCTTCCACATTGTCCGCTTAACTTGGTTTGGTTAATACTCAAGTTTTGGTAACGTGCCATGGCAGTAGTTACACTTTTGAACTCATTTAACCAGCTGCTGCAGCAGAGTTCCCTGCCACAACTTCCAATACCACCTACTTTTGCTGCTTCTTGTCTAGCGCCGATTTGCTTCATCTCCACTTTCACTTTAAACTCACCTGCATAAAGTTTGATCAGCTCACGAAAATCAACACGGTCTTCTGCTGTATAAAAGAAAGTAGCTTTTCTGCCATCGGCTTGAAACTCTACTTCACTAATTTTCATTATGATGTTCAATTGTTTGGCCATGGCTCTTGACCTTGCCAACGCTTCTTTTTCTCTAGACTTATTTTCTTGCCATTTTTGGATGTCTACTTCTGAAGCCCTTCTGAGTATTTTCTTTAGATCAGCATTGTCTTCTGCAATCCTTTTCTTTTTCAATTGTAGGCGAACCAATTCGCCACTCAAATTGACAGTGCCTACATCAAAGCCGCCAACACCTTCAACACTCACGATCTCACCTTTATTAAAATGATGAAGTGTGGTATTCTTAAAATATTCTTTTCTGCTGCCGTTGTTAAAAGTAATTTCCACAATCCTGCAAGAAACTGCAGGATCAGTGAATGGAAGGTTTGCCAACCAATCATGCACATTTAGTCTATTACAACCGCCAGTGCTGCAACCACCATTGCTGTTGCATCCGCTTGGCTTACCATCTTTTGTACCACAAGAACTACATCCCATTTGCTTATTTATCAGTAAGTCAAAATTACTGATTTATCCTTAATGATATGATATATTTTGATGCTGAGCGCCATGAAGAGTATTTTGGCATTTGCATTTCGCTCAATATAATAGATGGATTTATTCAGTTCGTCCACCAAAGCCTCTATTTGGTCGGTTGCGATTAGTTTCAGTAATCGCGTTGCAAAATCTGCTTCCTCCTCTGTAATTGGTGGCGTCTTTCCGGTATTGGCGATATGTACCGAAGAGGAGAGTAAATGAATGAAATACATGAGAAACTGTTTTTGTTTCTCTCTTCCTAATTTACTGGTTTCTTCCACCCATTTCACCTGAGAGGCTGGTCCGTTTTTTAAAATGGCATTCAGCCATTCTCTGAGCATAGATTGCCAATCTTCATCACCATGGTGAAGTAATTGAAATGCTTCTCTGAGGTTTCCTTGTGCCAGCGGAGCCAAGGTTATTGCCTTTTCTTTTGGAACGGCTTGCGTGGAGATTAACCATTGTTGAATGTCTACCGACTGCAATGGATTTATTTTGATCAGCTGTGTTCTTGAAAGAATGGTTGGAAGAATTTTTGATTCATCCTCTGCCACAAAAATAAACAGTGTTTTCTCTGGAGGTTCTTCCACCAATTTGAGCAATTTATTGCCAGAGTTACCAAGATATTCGGGTAACCATTGTATCAAAATTTTGTAGCCGCTTTCAAAACTTTTAAGGTTGAGTTTTTTGATGATGGCTTCACATTCATGCGCGGTAATGTTTCCTTGTTTGTTGTCAGCACCCAGACATTGAAGCCAATCGTATGCATTTCCAAAAGGAGTTTGTGCAATAAAACTTCTCCATTCAACTATAAAATCATTACAAACGGGTTTTTCTAATCCAGCTTTTGTAACTGTTGGAAAAGAGAAGTGAATGTCAGGATGCATAAGCATCGATGCTTTTTTGCAAGAGGGACAAATTCCGCAAGCATCATTGACCAATGATGCTTGCGGAAGTATTTCTTCACCAAATAAACTTTTTGTAATTGGGTTGGTAGTAGCATTTTTTTCACAAACAATATATTGTGAAAATGCGAGTGCAAGTTGCAATGCACCTCCTCCTTCTTTTCCAAGAAATAAAAGTGCGTGACTTAATCGGTTGTTCTCAACAAGACCTCTAAGTTTTTCTTTGACACCATGCTGACCAGCTACATCGGAAAAAAGCATGACCAAAGATACTCAACAACTCTGAGATGTGGTTATTGTAACTGGTTTGTGATTTCTTCACTCATGGGACTCACCTTGCTTGGATATACTGCAAGTAGTTTTCCTTTTTCGTCCAACAAGAATTTTGTAAAATTCCATTTTATTTCAGCGTCCATAACACCGTTATCAGTTTTGTTCGTAAGCCATTTAAACAACGGGTGAATGTCTTCGCCTTTTACAGATACTTTTTCAGCCATGATAAAACTCACACCATAATTTTTTTTGCAGAAATCATTTATTTCAGCATTAGATCCCGGTTCTTGTCCCCCAAAATTATTGGCAGGAAATCCAATGATTACCAACTTACTGCCATAAGCTTTGTGTAATTTTTCAAGTTCAACATACTGAGGCGTGTAGCCACATTTTGAGGCCGTATTTACAATCAATATTTTTTTACCCTTGAATTTAGAAAAGTCAATGGTAGCTCCATCAATTGAAGGGACTTTAAATTGGTATACATTGGCTGGTCCGGCTGCAAAAATTGTCATGGCAATTATGAGTAACTTGATCATATAATTAGTTTTTGAGTCTGTAAATTAACAAATCCTACTTGAAAAAGTTGTGCAAGTCCGGCTAAATTTTACAAGGTAAAGGCAAGGCTAGAAATAGCAACCGACTTTGATCCAGCGTTTAGTAGGGTTTGGGCGCATGCCTCCGTAGATGCACCGGTGGTAATCACATCGTCTACCAACAGAATGTGTTTATTTCTGATTTTATTGGAATCGTTAACGGAAAAAACAGCGTGTACATTTTCCCATCGTTCTAGTCTCGTTTTTTTTGTCTGGGTACTTGTGTTTTCAGTTCTAACTAAAAGTGTATCATCGTATTCACGCCCTGTTATTTTGCGTATTCCATCGCAAAGTAAGGACGCTTGGTTGTATCCTCTTTTTTTTAATTTTTTTGGATGCAGTGGCATGGGAATTAACAGATCCACTTCATTTTCGCTGAAAAAAGGGGTCAATAGGTTTCCCATTGCAATCCCTAAATAAATGCCCAGTTTTTGCTGTTCCTTGTATTTGACTTGGTGGATGAGTTGCTGCAATGGAGTTTGTTCTACATAATAGAACGTGCTACAGGCAAATTTGATGTTGGTTCGGCCCCAGAAAAGCTTTTCAATCGGGTTGTTTCTGATTTTTTCAAATTGAGTGTAGGGGAGGGAACTGAGACAGCTGATACAAATAAATTCAGTTTCATCAATTTCATTGTCCCCACACCCAAAACACAGGGAGGGGTAGAACAAATGTGAAAAAGCACTGAAAACCGGATAGATTTTCAAGATTAACTATTTGAAAATACTTCTGTAGACCTCCTCAACCAAAGCAACAGAGATGGTTTTAATACCTTTGTGTGGTTCTGATTTTCTATTGTATTTGCTGATCACAATGCTTTCGAAGCCCAGCTTTTCCGCTTCAGATATCCTTTGGTCAACTCGATTAACGGCCCTGATCTCCCCGCTGAGTCCAATTTCTCCTGCAAAACAGATTTTTTGGGAAAGTGGAATGTCTTCATACGAGCTTAAAAGCGCAAAAACCATAGCCAGGTCAATTGCTGGATCTTCAATTTTTAATCCACCCGCAATGTTTACAAAAACATCTTTCGTGCCAAAATGAAAGCCCCCTCTTTTTTCAAGTACTGCCAAAAGCAATTGCAATCTTCTCAAATCAAAACCACTAGCTGTTCGTTGTGGTGTTCCATATACCGAAGGTGTTACCAATGCTTGTACTTCTATTAATAATGGACGAAGTCCTTCCATGGTTGCACCAATTGCAATACCACTGAGTTGTTCTTCTTTTTGGTTAATTAAAATATCTGAAGGATTGGTTACTGGTTTCATACCGGTACCTGTCATTTCATAAATACCCAATTCTGCTGTTGATCCAAATCTGTTTTTTGTGGTTCTTAAAATTCGATACGCATAATGTTGGTCACCCTCAAATTGCAACACGGTATCTACCATGTGTTCTAATAATTTTGGACCAGCAATACTTCCATCTTTTGTGATATGTCCAATTAAAAAAACAGGGGTCTGTGTTTCTTTAGCATAGCGTTGAAATTCAGCAGTACATTCCCTGATTTGAGAAATAGTTCCAGGTGATGAATCGATGTAAGGGGATTGAATCGTTTGTATCGAATCGATGATCACCAAATCAGGTTTTATTTTTTTTATCTCTTGAAACACGCTCTGGGTGGATGTTTCAGTGAGTATATAAAACTCATCATGTTGGATGTTAATGCGATTTGCTCTCATCTTAATTTGCTGTTCACTTTCCTCACCACTTACGTACAAGATTTTTAAATCGTGTAACATCAATGCATCTTGTAGAAAGAGGGTCGATTTTCCTATACCGGGTTCACCAGCCACAAGCACCAAACTTCCACGTACAATTCCACCACCCAAAACACGATTTAGTTCTTCATCTTTAGTAATGATGCGCTGCTTTTCTTCTGAAACAACTTCATGCAAAGCAATACTCTTGTTGTTGCCCTGTTGATGTTCTTTCCAACTTTCTTTAGAGCCCAGTTGTTCTTTGTGAATGATTTCTTCGGTGAATGAATTCCATTCATGGCAAGCAGGACATTTACCTGCCCATTTTGCAGATTCATATCCACACTGTTTACAGAAAAATGCTTTTTTAATTTTGCTCATTAAGTGAAAGTAAACATCATTGATGTAATGATAAAGAGAATTACAACTGATGTGTTGTGTATTAATACTTGAGTCTGGTGTTGTGAGTTGTGGGTTAGTCAATTTCAAAAATTATAGTATGTTATTCTTCGAAGTACATTATAAAAACATACAACGCATAACGCATAACCTATAACCCATAACTTCTTTGAACGCCTACAAAAACCAAAGGGCCAGCAAAAGCCGACCCTTCAGTACTTACTAACCCATTAAATTCTCCCACTAAATTACAAATTGAAACCACACTTCAAAATTAATTTTTAAACCTGTTGATAACTTTTCAATATCCTGCTCCAGCGCATATGTTTTTGAATTAGAATATATTTTTTGTGTAAATAATTATATATCAATTAGTTGTAAATTTTCTGTTTATACTTTGGGAGAAGTGCCAACTCCGCTGGTTTAACAAATTTACGCTATATGGGGTATTTTTTATTTCAAAGGGGGTTTGGCTTCAGGCACATTGTTTATGCCTTTTATTAAATAACTGTTGATGTATTTTTAACAATTTGTTCATAAGCGTTAAATTATTATTATATTCGCTATGGACATTCATCGTTTTAATTAACAAAAATCAACTGCATGAGAAAACTTACACTGTTCATGTGCTGTTTGCTTTTTGCAATACCAGGGGTATTTGCGCAAACAGTAGTCAAGGGAAAGGTATCGGATGCCGATGGCTCTCCTTTGTCTGGTGTATCAATCAAAGTGGCTGGTTCCCAAACGGGCACCACATCAGCTGCTGATGGTACATTTTCGCTTTCTGTTAAGGACCTTAACACTGCGTTAGAGGTTTCTTACATTGGGTACGATCCTACTAAGGTTCGTTCCGGATCAAATCTTTCAAACATTCAGCTTAAGTCTTCCACTACTGGTTTGCAGGAGGTGGTTGTAACAGCGCAAGGTATCCGCAGGGAGAAAAAAGCCCTGGGTTATGCAGTTGCTACTGTTGACAAAAAGGCACTTGAGCTCCGTCCTGATGGCGACGTTGTTCGTCTATTGGCCGGTAAGGCTCCTGGTGTTGACATTCTTAACGCGAGTGGTATGTCAGGTTCTGGTACCAACATCGTTATCCGTGGTGTAAACACCATTAGTGGTAGCTCTACTCCGCTTTTCATTGTGGATGGTGTACCTTTCGATGCATCTACCAACAACCAGGCCAGCTTCGTTTATGGTAACACCACTTCAAGCCGTTTCTTGGATCTAGATCCAAACAGCATTGAGAACATCAGTGTTTTGAAAGGGTTGAGTGCAACTACACTTTATGGTGAATTAGGCCGTAATGGTGTGGTAATGGTAACTACCAAGAATGGTGCAACACGCAAGTCGAACAAGAAAATGGAAGTAACTGTTTCACAATCTTTGTTCCAAAATACGGTTGCCAACCTTCCTGACTACCAATATTCATATGGTGGTGGTTTCGACCAATCAGTAGGTTTTGCTTTCTTCAGTAACTGGGGAGCAAAATTCAAGGATTCTCCTGGTCCATACGATTCAGTAAACCATCCTTATAATACTGCTGCACTTGCTGCTGCTTTCCCGCAGTTTCAGGGTAAGAAAGTTCCATTTAAGCCTATCCGTGACAACGTAAAGAATTTCTTCAACACGGGTTTGATTAAAACTACTTCAGTTGGTGTGTCCAGCTCAAGCGGAAATGGTTCAAGTTTTAACGCGAACTATACGTATATGGATGATGAAGGCTTTACCCCAGGTAACCGCCTTATCAAGAATACTTTTGGATTGGGTGGTACTGCAAAGTTGAGTAATAAGTTTACCGTAAATGGTACTTTCAACTATGCTATCACTGATTTCAAAGCGCCTCCAACAGCTACTGGTTTCGGTTCGAACCCTTCAGCATCTTCGGTTTTCGGTAACCTTCTTTATACACCGATTGCGGTTGATCTTTTTGGTTTACCATACGAGAACCCATTAGATAAAGGTTCTGTTTACTATCGCCCAAGTAATGATATTCAGCATCCAATATGGACTGTTAAGAATTCATTTACTGGTCAGAAAATCAACAGGATTTTTGGAAACATGGCAATTAAATACGACATAGCCAAGAACATGAACATTATGTATCGTGTGGGTTATGATCAATATAGCGACTTTAACTTTTATTCTCAGAATAAAGGTGGTGTAGTTGGTGGTAACGACTTCCAATTGGGTTTCCACAGAACGGTTGCAGGAGCTAACATGATCTGGGATCATTCATTGCTTTACAACTGGCAAGCAGAGATCAACTCTGATTGGAGATTGAATGTAGATGCGGGTTTGAACTCACAAGACAGGAATTATGAGCAAATCGGACAGCGTTCAACTCAACAGCTTGTATATGGTCTTTTTGATCATGACAACTTCATTATTCATGACAACAACACAGAAGATGGCGGACGTATTGACTTCAAGTCTAGGTTCCTTTCTTTGGGTGCATTTGCACAAGGTTTGTTGAGCTACAAAGAATACTTGTATTTCACTATAGGTGGAAGAAACAGCTGGTCTTCAAACTTGGAGCAGGCTAACCGTTCTATCTTTTATCCTTCATTCAGTGGATCATTTATTCCAACTTCTGCATTCGAGTCACTTCAGAATAACAATGTGTTGAATTATTTGAAATTACGTGCTGGTTACTCAACAAGTGCGAACTTTGGTTCTCCTTATGCAACACG
Source organism: Chitinophaga pinensis (assembly GCA_945897185.1). Lineage (GTDB taxonomy): Bacteria > Bacteroidota > Bacteroidia > Chitinophagales > Chitinophagaceae > Pollutibacter. Next base: position 23,959 of record CAMDFC010000016.1, read on the forward strand.
TCCTATTCTTAGTATCAATACCAACCAGTTTGTTGATCGTGGTGCAAACATTTATAACTCAAACAGCATCTCTAACCGTCTTCCAAATCCAAATTTGAGACCAGAGTTGTTGCAAGAGTTTGAAGTTGGATTTGAGGGTAAGTTGTTCAACAACAGAATGAATGTTGATTTCACTTACTACAATAGAAATTCAAAAGACCAGATCCTTTCACGTGAATTGGATCCTTCTACAGGATTTACTGTTACTTCAATCAACGCAGGTGCTGTTCGTAACCAAGGTATCGAGCTTCAACTCGGATACAATGTTATCCGTAACAAAGATTGGAACTGGCAGGTGGATGTTAACTACTTCCAAAACAGGAACAAGGTTACGCTTCCTTCAGACATCAAGCAGATTGTTATCGATGGTTTCAGCAACGAAGGTTTGTTTGCAATCAACGGACTACCATTGGGTGTAATCCAAGGTTCTTACTCTAAGAGAGATACTGGTTCAACAGCTGTTAACGCAAAACCAACTGGTAAGCGTATTGTTGACAACAATGGTAACTACGTTTCTTCAAATCAATTGGGAATCATTGGTGATCCAAATCCAGATTTCAAATTGACTGGTATCAGTACTTTAAGCTACAAAGGAATTACCTTCCGTATGCAGTGGGATTATACACAAGGTGGAGACATGTTGGCGTATACTCCAGGTACAGTAGTTGGTCGTGGTTTGTCAGCGGATACTGATTTTGATCGTACACTTCCTTTGATCCTACCAGGTGTGAAGACAGATGGTACGCCAAACGATATCCAGATCAGTGCAAGTGCTACATTCTTCAACAACCTTTCTGGTTTCTTTGGGGTATCTGATATCATCACTTATGATGCAACAATGGTGAGATTGAGAGAAGCATCTCTTTCTTATTCTTTGCCATCTTCAGTGTTGACTAAGACTCCATTTGGATCATTGTCAATTACCTTATCTGGTCAAAACCTTTGGTACAATGCGCCTAACTTCCCTAAGTATGTAAATTTCGATCCAGAAACTTCTTCTTTGGGTGTTAGTAACGTACGTGGTCTGGAATATCTTTCAGGTCCTACCTCTAGGCGTCTTGGCGTCAGCGTAAGGGTTACTTTCTAATCTTAAAAACAGATGAACATGACACTTAAGAAAATATACATCTTCGCACTCTCGGTGATCCTTTTGGGAAGCTGTGCCAAACAACTCGATGAGTTGTTGGTCAACCCTAACGGACCTACACCGGAAAGTGCCAACGTAGATCTTTACCTCCCAGTTGTTCAAAGCAGCTTTGTAGGTGTATTTAGCTCAGCCTCCTCTTTTGGTCGTGAGTTGACCCGTCAAACTGTAATGTACGGACCAACTTATAACGCGGCTTATTCTCCTAACTCCTTTGATGGAGTATGGAGTTCTGCTTATACCGGCGTATTTAAGCACGCTAACATTTTGATTCCAGTTGCTATTTCCCAAAAGAAGTATGTTCAAGCTGGTATGGCTAAAGTAATGAAGGCTTACACCATGATGACGCTTGTCGATATGTTTGGTGATATCCCGTACACTGAGGCAAACTTGGGTATTGATAACACTAACCCTGGAGTAACCAAAGGCGCAGAAGTTTATGCTGCTGCCATTAAGTTGCTACAGGAAGTGAGTGATACACTTGATCTTGTAGCTAGTGGGTCATTGGCACACGGACCATATCCTGGCTTCTTGGATAATTTCTATGGTGTAACAAACGCAGCAGGAGCAAGACGTTGGGCCACTCAAGCTAAGCTTTTGATGATCCGCGCATACATGACCACTCGTTTGGCTGATTCAGGTGCTAAAGCTAAAATTGAAGCCTTGCTTTCAAACGCATTCGTTGTTGCTTCTTTGACTGGTACAACACAAGATTTTGAATTCAAGTATTCAAGTAAGCAAGCTAACCCGAACAGTCGTCACCCATCATATAATGGAAATTATAATGGTAATGGTACAACTTCAGGTTCTGCTGGTGATTATATTGGTACGCATTTCCTTTGGACAATTGCAGTAGAAAAAGGTAATTTCAGCAATACAGTAGCAAACGACAGGTCTGATCCAAGAACACGTTACTATTTATACCGTCAAACTACTAACCAGTCTGGTGTTAATGAGTCATCGGTTTCATGTAGCGTTGCTGCTCCTCCTGCAAACTTTACTCCTACAATGCCTTTCTGTTTGATTGGATTTGCAGGATTCTGGGGTAGAGATCATGGAGACAACTCTGGTATTCCTCCAGATGGTAACTTCAGAACTACTTGGGGTATTTATCCTGCAGGTGGTGAAATGGATTTGAACCAAGGTACAAGAGTTTCATTGAATAGAGGTGGTCAGGGAGCTGGTATCCAGCCTATCTGGCAAGCTTCCTTCTCTGAGTTCTTGAGAGCTGAAGCGGTACTTACATTAGGAATCGCAGGTGATGCAAGGGCATTCTTGGAAGCTGGAGTTAGAAAGTCAATTTCTAAAGTAATTGGATTCCCTGCAACCATTGCTTATGTTGTTAATCCAGCCGTAGTTCCTTCTTCAGCTACAATCGATGCTTATGTTGCAAAAGTATTGGCAAGATATGATGCAGAATCAACCAATTCTGCTAGGTTGAATGTTGTAATGAAAGAATGGTACATCGCTCTTTGGGGCAATGGTGCTGATGCAAACAACAATTATCGTCGTACTGGTATGCCGAATAATTTCCAGTTTGCCAAGTTGCCAGATCCAGGATCATATATTCGTTCTTTCTTGTATCCGTCTAGTTATATCAACTTGAATAAGAATGCAGGTGCACAGAATACTCCTGATAAGAAAGTATTCTGGGATACAAACCCAGCAGTATTAAAATAATCGTATAAAACTTTATGAACATGCGTAAATTAATCACATCAGCAGCCCTACTTCTTGCTTTGGCTTTCACGATGAACTCGTGCCAAAAGGGAGATATCGCGCAAGATGTCAATTCATTGGGAATTGGTTCTTACGTGAAACTCACTACTGCCGGAAACCTTAACGTTGATGCAACCAACCTTACTAGTAAGGTCTCTATTGAGGTTTCTCAATATGGTTCGGAGCAAGAAAAGATCATCATGTATGTAACTAAGGGCAACACCTCTGTAAACAGGTCTAATTGGAAGAAACTCAAGGAAGTACCTATTGCAAGCGGTTCTTACAAATTAGAAGTATCTGGTCAAGAAATCGCTACAGCGTTGGCTTTAACTCCAGCGCCGGGTGATCAGTACACCATTTACAACCAAATTGTTACCAAAGATGGCAGAACATTTGACATAGCAAACACATTTGCAGATTTCGCTGGTCTACCTGCCTATAATATGGCATTGACTTGGAAAGCAACAGTGGTATGTCCTTTCGTTCCAGCAGCAGCAACCGGTACTTATGTTATCACTGCAGACAACTGGGATGGTGCAGCAGGCGAAACATCTGCTGTAACAGCAACTGCTAGTTCTGCAACCCTAACATATGCTTTCCCTTATGCAGAGGCTCCAGGAGTTAATCCTTTGGTGTTGACAGTTAATCCAGCAACTGGTGGTGTTACTGTGGCTAAGCAAACCTATGGTAGCTATGGCACAGGTTTTGAAAACTTCACAGCCGCTGGTTCTGGTTTCTTCTTCTCTTGTACTGGTCAAATCACTTTAAGTTTGACTCACGTATCAGGTGGTGGAACAGGCTATGGTACTTATCCTCTTCGTTTGAGCAAGCTCTAAGCTTCTCATCCGTTAAATATAAAAAGGGATCATTCGAAAGAATGGTCCCTTTTTTATTGGGATAATTTAGGGAATAGCCTGCCTGCCGTAGGCAGGGGAATAGGGATTAGAAATTAGAGTCTAATTTCTTCTTCGTTCTTGTCGAAGAAATGGAATTCTGTGAGGTGGTAATTGTTGTTTGGTCTGATTGTAAGTGCCATCTTGTAGGCCCATGACCATTTCCTTCTTTTGGTTATAAATCCCTTTGTTAAGTAAGCAAATAAAATAGGATGTACTGCTATTACCAATGATTTGTGCTTTTGCTCGCTGAGGTAGCTGATGTTCTTCTCAATTTCATCTTCCAATACCAAGGTAGAAGATATTTTACCAGTACCCGCACAAGAAGGACATTGTTCTTGGGTATTGATGTTCATTTCTGGTTTCATGCGCTGACGGGTCAACTGCATGAGTCCAAATTTTGAAATCGTTAATACCGCATGCTTGGCTCTATCAATTTTCATGAAGCCTTCCATAGCTTCGTGTAACTTTCTTTTGTTCTCAGGGAGCCTCATGTCGATAAAATCGACTACTATTATCCCACCTAGATCACGAAGCCTTAATTGTCTTGCAATCTCTTCAGCAGCCTCTAAATTCGTCTGAAGGGCATTTTCTTCCTGGTTGTTGCTAACACTCTTGTACCCGCTGTTTACGTCGATAACGTGCAAGGCTTCAGTATGCTCTATAATCAGGTAAGCGCCGCTAGGCAGGTTGACTGTTTTCCCAAAAGTGCTTTTCACTTGTTTGGTTACTCCGGTAAAATCAAAAAGGTTGGAACTACCAGAATAAAAACTAACAATATCTACCTTATCAGGAGATATCCGTTGAATGTAGGCTTTTGTATCTGCGTAAATTTGTTTGTCGTTTACCGTAATCTTGTTGAAATCTGCACTTAGCAAATCTCTCAAAATACTGGTGGCTTTTGTTTGTTCACTCAGCACTTTTGAAGGAGGAACAGCACCACTTAAGTTATGTTGTATGGTTGTCCATTTTGCAAATAAGGCATTTAAGTCTTCATGCAACTCTGCCGTATTTTTTCCTTCTGCGGCAGTCCTAACAATTACTCCAAAATTCTTCGGTTTGATAGCCTCAATGATTTTTTGTAGTCTTTTGCGTTCTTCAGCAGAATGAATCTTTCTAGATACGGCAATAATATCGTTGAAGGGGGTAATTACTACGAATCTTCCAGGTAAGGAAAGCTCACAACTCAATCTTGGTCCCTTTGCCGCTATGGGTTCTTTTAGAATCTGGACCAATATATTGGGTTTTTGTCCCAATACTTCGTTGATCTTTCCTGTTTTGATGATCTCTGGCTCAACTGTGAAACTGGCAAAATCTTGCTGACTCTCAACAGGACTGTTGATAGAGATTTGGGTGAACTTGAGTATTGATCGGGCATAGGGACTCAAATCAGTATAATGTAGGAAGGCGTCTTTTTCAAAACCAACATCCACAAAAGCAGCATTGAGACCTGGAATTAGCTTTTTAACCTTACCCAAATAGAGGTCTCCCACAGCAAAACTAGCATCGGCTTTCTCGTGGTGAAGCTCTACTAGTTTTTTGTCTTCCAACAAAGCGATTTGAACGCCTTGGGCAGATGAATTGATGATAAGTTCCTTGTTCAAAAGATGACTTGTGGTCAATGTATATGACTGAACAAGCGCTGTCTGTGATTGCTCACAAGACAGTGCTATTCAATAATACAGTGATGATTAGAAGAATGAAAAGGTTATTTCTTTCCCTTTTTGTGACGGTTCTTTCTTAGTCTCTTTTTACGTTTGTGAGTGGCTATCTTATGTCTTTTTCTTTTTTTACCACAAGGCATGATGCAATGAGTTTAGTTGTTAAAAATTATTTCAATGTTTTTATCTTCTCTTCCAGTGCTTTCATCAGCTCTGGATTGTCTACATAGTTCTTTCCTTTTTCATACCACTCCACCGCTTTCTTCTTGTCTCCTCCTCGCTCATACAATTCAGCCAAAAGGAAGATGGCTTCTGAGTTCTGAGGATCTATCTCGGTCACTTTCAAAAACCTTTCAATGGCTTTGTCGTTTTGACCAGAAACCATACCTCCGAATCCCAACATGAATTGTGCGAACACATTGTTTGGGTTTTTTTCGGCAATGGCCCTGATTTTTAAAATGCCTTCCATCGGAGCTCCGGAAACGCCAAAGAAGAAAGTACTTCCTTGTCCAATTACCGTTGAGTCGTTGTTAGGATTTAATGTCAGAGAGCGTGTAAACAAATTGTTTGCTTCGTTTGCCATCCAAGTTCTCAACCCAGGATCAGAGACCCCCCTCAGTTCTTCCAACATGGAGTGGGCGGCGAAGTTGAGGCTTTTTTCAGAATTTTCCAACTTGGCTTTTTCGGCGTAGTAATAAATGAAAGGTATGAAGCTTCTTACGCTGTCTTTCCAAAAATCAGACATCGCCTGGAAATTCTGTTTTTTCTGTGTTACCAGATCACCTCGCGTTAATGCAGTTTCTAGGCTGGTAATAATAGCAGATTGAGAAGGGGTGAGTCCCTTTTTTTGTTCCCTAATAAAGGCATTGATATCAAAAGCACTGGGTTGTCCAGGTACCGCTGCAGGTGTTTCTGCTGCATGATCTTCATGTTCTTCATGCTTGGGACTGAACCTACCAAAGGCAAAGGTGACGAACAGCAGCACTGCACCAGCAGATACCACAATCCATTGCTGTTTTTTCAACATTAAAATTAGTTTAAGAGTGCAAAGGTAACAACTTAGGCCATTTCATCAGCACCCTCGTCTCCAATAACCGTGCCAATTTCGAGTTTTTTTACTTCTTGCATAAATTCCTTTGCTGGTTTAAAAGCTGGAATATAATGTGCAGGGATATGAACCGCAGTATTTCTTTTGATGTTTCTGCCAATTTTTGCAGCCCTTTGTTTGGTGATGAAGGAACCGAAGCCCCTTACATAGATATTTTCACCTTTAGAAAGGGTAGCTTTTATTTCCTTGAACATGGTTTCCAATGTAACCAACACATCCACTTTTGGAATATTGGTTTTTTCTGCAATCTTGTTGATGAGATCTGCTTTTCTCATTGTTAGTACGTTTAAATTTTTACGACCTTTGGTTGAATATTTTTATTTTCGCCTTCAAAACACATTAGTTATCAGGGCGATAGCTTTAATAACGTACCGATTTGTATAAAATTGCGTACTTTTTTAGAATTTGCCAAAAAAAAATTGTATAAGTGATTGAAAAACAATTGAAAGTATGGTTTTCTATCGCTCTGAAAAAGTGGAATTCAGAGAAAAATGATCGTCTAATGCCTTGGAAGGGGGAGAAGGATCCTTATAAAATTTGGTTAAGCGAAATAATTCTTCAGCAAACCAGGGTTGAACAGGGGCAGGCCTATTACGAACGTTTTCTCAACCGCTATCCAAGCGTGCATAATCTTGCGCAAGCCATTGATAATGAAGTATTTAAATTGTGGGAAGGCTTGGGCTATTACAACAGGTGTAGAAATTTGCTTACTACGGCCCGCAAAATTAGTGAGGAGTACCATGGCGAATTTCCAAAATCAAAAGAAGGGCTATTGAAGCTGAAAGGGATAGGAAATTATACAGCCGCTGCAATCGGGTCCTTCGCTTTTGGTTTACCCCTGGCTGTGGTGGATGGAAATGTATTTCGGGTTTTGTCAAGGGTTTTTGGGATTTCCGATCCAATCGACCAGCAAAAGGGTAAATTAAAATTTGAGGCTTTGGCCAACTTGTTGCTGGATAAAAAGAACCCTGCTTCGCATAACCAGGCCATGATGGACTTGGGAGCAACCATTTGTAAACCTAAAAATCCAGTTTGTGCAGACTGTCCTTTTTCCAATAAATGTGTTGCGTTCATCAAAGGTCAGCAAACTGAGTTCCCTCAAAAAGCAAAAAAAAGCAAAACCAAGGAAAGGTTTCTTTATTATTTGATTTTAGAATGTAAGCGTCAGCGGTTGGTGAGAAAAAGAGGAGCTGGGGATATTTGGAAAGACCTGCATGAGTATATTTTAAAAGAGTCGGATGAACCTCAGGCAGAAAAAGACCTAAGGAACCCAAGTTTTTGGGCGCCCAACACAATTTTTAGTGCAAAGCAAGTTAGAGATAGCTCAGATGAATTGGTTCATCAACTTACCCATCAAAAAATAAGGTCTCGCATTATTTATGTCATCATTGAGAAAAAAATCGAACTAGATGGGTATCGCTGGGTTTCAAATAGTGAAATTAAAAAGCTGGCGTTTTCTAGGTTGCTCACGAGGTATTTAGAAAATAGACAGTAGAGTCACCTTCGGGTCTATTTCTGTAAATTTGTATCTATGATTGTAATGGCTATCTTATTATCGGCCTCTTTACTGATGTTGTTTATGAATTCAGGTGCCGAGATTGCCTTTTTCTCTCTATCCTACGGCGATTTAAAAAATTTAAGAACCAGACAATATCCCGCTGCCCAAAGAATTTTAACACTGGTTCAAGAGCCAAGGTTGTTGATGTCTTCTTTGCTCATGGGCAATATGGTTTTAAGAATTTTGGTAATTCTGCTTTTTAATTACCTCGTTACCGATCAGACTTTCCCGGGCTTATCTGGTCTGCTGTTGTTTATGGTGAGGCTGCTCATTGCTATTGTGGTTTTGATTTTATTTGGTGAGTTGTTACCCAAGGTATGGGCTTCAAATAATTACATCAGGTTCGCATATTACTCATCAAATTTTGTCTGGTTAAATTTTCTGCTTTTCAAAAAACCAGGAAAGTGGATGTCTGGGATTACCCAAAAAATTGAAAAAGCATTGGGTAAAGACAATATTCATTCAAGAATTGAACAGATAGACCAAGCTATTTCTATGGATACCGGTGATGGCACTTCTGAGGAAGAAAAAAATATTTTAAAAGGAATTGCTCAGTTTGGAAATATTACCGTGCGGAAAGCCATGAGAAGTCGCTTAGACGTGCAAGGCATGGATGAGGCAATTGATTTTTATGAACTAAAAAGAAAGGTAGCAGAGCAGCAATACTCTCGGTTTCCTGTATATAAAGAGAGTCTCGATACCATTACCGGCTTACTGCATGCAAAAGATTTAATTCCACATCTTAACAAACCACAAGATTTTAATTGGAAGTCTTTGGTGCGTCCTGCTTTTTTTGTTCATGAACAAATGTTGGTTGAAGATTTATTGAAAGAATTTCAAGCCAAACGAAAACATTTTGCCATTGTTGTTGATGAATTTGGGGGGACTGACGGCATCATTACCATGGAGGATATTCTTGAAGAAATTATTGGCGAGATTAGAGATGAGTATGATGATGAAGACATCACTAATGTTCGTGTTGATGAATTCAATTATATTTTTGAAGGCAGAATGATGATTAACCAAGCACTAAAGTTGATGCACCTGCCCTCCAAAATGTTTGATGGAATAAGAGGCGACAGTGAGACTGTAGCCGGCCTCCTTCTGGAGATTGCAGGAGAAATACCAAAGCACAACCAAGTGCTTTCGGTTAAAGGCTTCACATTTACTGTTTTGGAAGTAAGTATGAATAGAATTCATAAAATTAAAATCACCATTGACGAGCAACAGCAGTAAACCCAATATGAAAAAAATTAAAATTTTATTTCTGTGCTGTATGGGGATATTCTTTTTTGCTTGCAACAGCAATTTCACACCCAAGCCCAAAGGGTATTTTAAAATTGATTTTCCTGAGCGTAAGTACCTGCAATTTAACTTACCGGAATATCCCTATACGTTTGAATACCCTGCCTATGCTACCGTAACAAAGGAAGAAGATTCAAGCGGACTAAATCCTTATTGGATCAATATTGATTTTCCTGATTATGCAGGAAGAATATACATCAGTTACAAAGGGGTAAATTCTTCTACAACCTATAAAGTAAAAACTTCCAATGGCTATAAAGATTCTGTTGTAAAAAACAGCTTTGAGCTGTTAAGGGAGGAGGCGTATAAACTGACGTATAAGCATTCAATTAAAGCCAGTGGTATTGTGGATTCTTTTTTTACAAACCCGGATGGCTCTTCAGGAGTATATTTTTATGTTGCAGGAGAAGCAGCAACTTCAAAACAATTTTATCTAACGGATACTGCTAAGCATTTTATACGTGGGGCACTTTATTTTGATGCTGCACCCAATGCCGATTCCATATCAATCGTGAGTGATTTTTTGGAAGAAGACATCAAACACCTTATTCATACTTTGAAATGGAAAAAATGATCAATTGAACTTTTCAATTGTTTTTTTCATTTCTACCTCAATCTCTTTGTTGCAAAGGTTCCCAATACTCCCTTCGTGTGTGTGGTTTAATCCTTTTGAACTGTCAAAACTAAATGTTCCTTTCTCAATCTGATTACCCACTTCTTTATAGGCATCTCTAAATGGCATTCCTTGGTTTACCAGCTCATTTACCATTTCAACACTAAACAAGTAACTGTATTTTGGGTCTTGTAAAATATCTTCTTTTACACGCATTTCACTCATCATCAACTGCATCATTTCCAAACAAGATTTTAGCTCTTCAATTGCTGGGAATAAAATTTCTTTCGTCAGTTGCATGTCGCGGTGATAGCCCGAGGGTAGGTTGTTGGTAATCAGGGTAAGCTCGTTTGGCGTAGATTGAATCCTATTGCACTTTGCCCTTATCAATTCAAAAACATCAGGATTTTTCTTGTGCGGCATGATGCTGCTTCCTGTTGTGAGTTCATCTGGAAAACGAATGAATCCAAAATTTTGATTCATATACAAGCAACAGTCCATTGCCAGTTTACTTAAGGTGGAAGCAACAGAAGACAAAGCCATTGCAGTAAGTTTTTCTGTTTTACCCCGGCTCATTTGTGCATAAGCAGAATTGTAATTCAAGGTTTTAAAACCCATCAACTCAGTTGTTCTATTTCTGTTTATTGAGAATGAAGAGCCATAACCAGCACCACTTCCTAATGGATTTTTATTGACTACTTGATAAGCTGCAGCAAGAAATTCCATATCATCTACAAGGCTTTCTGCATAGGCACCAAGCCACATGCCAATGGAAGAGGGCATGGCAATTTGTAAATGGGTATAACCTGGAAGCAGCACATTTTTATGTGTTTCACTTTTACTGAGTAAAAGGTTGAACAGCTGTAATGTTTCTTCTTTTATAGCGGTTATTTGTGCTCTAAGAAACAGTTTAATGTCTAAGGCAACTTGGTCATTTCTACTCCTTCCGGTATGTATCCTTTTTCCAATATCTCCAATTTTTTCTGTGAGCATGAATTCAATTTGGGAGTGAA
>CAMDFC010000017.1 GCA_945897185.1 Chitinophaga pinensis
GCCGAAGCCTTAGAAAGTGCCAAAACTATATATGTGGAGCAAGGTCAAATTAATGGGTATGAAGAATTCTTGAAAGCCAGTGGAAGATCATTGGCCACAGTGCAAAAAGACTCATTACGCTATCAGTATGTGCAGACCACCTATGCAAATGGAGAAGGCGAATCAACAAATCAAGCCTTGGTTGAGTATCTCAATGAATTTCCAAATGGTTTGTTCGCTATTGAAGTATTGAATTTGCAATCAGAACTCTTTTTCAGCAAAAAAGATTGGAGCAATGCTGCCAAAACATACGCTCAATTGGCTGCCAAAGGTGCTAGTCGTTATCAGGAGAAAGCACTCAGACAATCAGCGCGACTCTATTTTTTTGAATTAAAAGACTATGCTACTGCACTTGGATTATTTGAACAATTATCAAAAGCAACATCAAAATCAGAGGTAATTATTGAAGCTTTGAGGGGAGAGGTGCGTTCAATTTATTATTTGAAAACCTGGCAAAGGGGAGTCAATTCAGCGGAACAATTGCTTGCTAATCCCAAGGTAAACGAAGATGACAGGTCTTTTGCTGAGGTTATCCTTGGCTATGCCAAACAACTCAATAAGGATTATGTGGGTTCTTCAGAATTTTTCAGACTTGTAGTAGCAGATAATCAATCAGGTCTTGCAGCAGAAGCAAGGTATCAGCTGGCATGGAATGCATATCAACAATCTTTGTTCAATGATGCAGAACAGTTGGCATTGTCTTCCATTGATGCTTCAGGGTCTTATGAGTATTGGATTACAAAATCATATATTCTACTTGGACAAATATTTGTGCAACAGAAAGATTTATTTAATGCAAAGGCCACTTTAAAAAGTGTAATTGATAACTGTACAATTCCGGAATTGAGATTAGCTGCTGAATCTCTTTTGAAAGAAATTGAACTGTCTGAAAAAAATGATAAAGGATGACCGGTTTGAATTTATATAATTGTACTTCTAAAGTGAGTAAGCTGTTTTTCAGCCTAGCCTTACTAATTTGTTTTTTATCTGCATCAACGCTCTTAATGGCGCAGAATAAGAGAAATAAATTGGATGAAATAAATATAACATCGAGTTTTAAGCCGAGTATAGTTAAAACAAGTAAGCTGGAATTCTTTCCTGAAGTACCACAAAAAGATACCAATGCTTTCAAGTTCGTTTATCCGGCGATCAATACCACGTTCAAAACCCCACTCTCTTCATTTTCAATTAAGCCGCTAGCCTACAATGCAAAAGAAATTATTCAAGAAAAAGATAATTTTTATATCAAATTGGGTGGAGGTAATCTGAGGACTCCGTTTGCTTCTGCAGCCTACAATTCAAAGATTGGAAACAATGTGGTTTCTTTAAATTTCGACCATATTTCTTCAAAAGGATCCATCTATAACCAACAATATGCAAATACTAAATTTGAAGGCCAGGTAAAAACAACGTTGGCCGATAATCAGTATCTAAAATTTAATTTAGGTTATGAGGGAGATGATTTTCGCAATTTTGGGTATGACACCTCTAAATTCCTTTTTCAAGAGGATGATTTAAAACAGAGGTTTAACAAATTTAACCTTGGTGCCTATTACGATTTGGTATCTAGTGTAGATGCTTCTTTGTCTTTTAAACCCACCCTAAAACTGGGTTATCTTACAACTAGACGCGGTGCAAAAGAAACAGCGGTTGATCTCGAAATTCCTGTTTCTTATAGCTTGGAAGAATCATTGAGGTTAAGTGCTTCAATCGACTTGAACTACCTTAATTTAAGAAATAAAAAGCAGGCTAACGCTTCCACTTTTCTTGTACAGGTGCCTTTAAAAATTGATTATACCACTAACGGACTATTTGCATCGGGCGGGTTAATTTCTGTGTTGAAAAACAAAAAGGTTTCATTTTTGCCAGAGGCAACTTTAATTTACACTTTTAAAGAGGGTACTGGTGCGCGTTTATTGGCAGGAATTTCAAATGCCGTAAATGTGAATTCACTTCAGAAATTATATGAAATAAATCCATTTTTATTAACTCCTGACTCTTTGAATGTGTATCAACAAATCAATTATTATGTTGGCTTCGATTGGTTAAATCCCAAAGGATTGCAGTTGCAGGCCAAAACAGGGTTTGTGAACTTTAAAAATCTTCCTCTTTTCATCAACGAGGGATTGAGTGGAAAGGATTTTCTTGTGTTGAATGAGCCAAGCATTAGCGCACTATTTTTAGAGGCAAAACTTGGGTATGTATTTACTGATAAGCTATCCTTTAATTCAGCTTTAAAAGCCTTCTCTTTTCAGTCGCAAAATCGATATGAATATGTGTATGGGGTACTTCCACTTGAATTAACATTGGGTCTTAATTGGAAGCCATTGAGGCAATTATCAACTAGGGTATATGGTGAATTTTTTGGAGGAAATATGGCCAAGACATTTGGAAAGTCTGATTTCAGAACGAAAGGAATTGTTGATTTGGGATTAGGTGTGGATTACAATTTGAACAAAAAGTGGACTTTGTGGATGGATTTGAATAATATTGTCAATGCGCGATACCAAAGATGGAATGGATTTACTTCATTCGGTTTCAATTTTTTGGTTGGGTTTAAGTACAGATTTATTCATACGAATTAAGATATCTATGCAAAGTCAGCAACTTTCTACATTGTTATACAGATATTTTGCCCAAACAGGGCATGTTGCCATTCCGAGCATGGGTAATTTGGTTTGCAGAAAGGGTATATCCAAGAACGACTTTACTTTAAGAGAAATATCACCTGGCGAATTAAATTACGAGTTTATCTCTGGGGATCTTAGTGCAAAAGATGAACAACTCAATTTTTTGGTACAGCATACAGGCAAAAGCAAAGACGATGTTCAGCATTCTTTGGTGATGCTTGGTGAAACACTTCACAATCGTTTGCACCAAGATAAGCGGCTTGAATGGATGGGAGTAGGTTCGTTCTTTGTAACAGAAAATGGTGAAATCCAATTTCAGACAAAAAATAACCCAATAGAACTGAATAAGTCCGTTTATTACCAGCATGTAATTAGACAAAATGCGGTACATGAAATGCGTGTAGGTGAAGACCAACGTTCTACTACTGAAATGGAAGCTTACTTTGATGAACAGAAGAGTATGGCTGGTAGATTTCAATGGAAAAAAGGGGCATTCGTTTTGTTGTTTGCATTGGCTGCTGCATTGCTGGTTAGGTTTTCTATGGGTAGCTTTAGTTTAATGGATGGGCGTTACCATAAAGTAAAGTTGACCACCTCACAAAAAACGTACAAGTCGCTTTAACTTTTAAACATGACTGTCGCACAGCCTTGTCCTATTTGTGGCTACACTTCAATAACTACTTTTCCTGGTGTTCAAGATTTCTCAGTGAGTAAAGAAATATTTTCACTTAACACCTGTTCCAGCTGTAGTTTTTTATTTACAACCAATCCTCCTGATAAATCCAGTATAGGTAAGTATTATCAGTCAGACGCCTATATTTCACATACCGATGGAAAGAAAGGGTTCATTGAACAGGTTTATCAATTGGTTAGAAAAAGAACAGTTGCAGGCAAAAGAAAGCTTGTAGAGGATGCAGTGAATAAAAAACGCGGGACAATATTAGATTATGGATGTGGGACAGGTGCTTTCCTTCATGAAATGAATTCATTCGGTTGGTTAGTCAAAGGTATAGAACCTGATGCAGGGGCAAGAGCGAAAGCCGAAAAAACAACTTCTTCAACAATATTTCTTCCTGATCAATTGTCCGTTTTGGAATCTGGTCTATTTGATGCTGTAACCATGTGGCATGTCTTAGAACATGTGCATGATTTAGATTGGACTATTCAACAAGTAAAGCGGGTACTTAATCCTTCTGGTAAGTTCTTTATTGCTGTGCCCAATAATGATGCTTTTGATGCAAATTATTATGGTAAATTTTGGGCAGCCTATGATGTACCAAGACATCTTTATCATTTCACGCCTGCAACGATGAAGGTACTAATGGGTAAACATGGTCTCAACATCATTGAAACCAAGCCCATGTGGTTCGACTCATTTTATGTTTCTATGCTTAGTGAAAAATATAAAACGGGTAAAATGGGATATATAGCTGCCTTCTTTGTAGGGATGATATCCAATTTTAAAGCGTTGCTTCAGAAGGGAAAATGCAGCTCCCAGATTTACATCATTTCAAAATAGGCTATTGATTCAATGATCCAATTGCCGATTGATAGGTTTTATCATTTGCATTTACAATAAAAAAATATCCGCTTTCGCCAAAACCAATTCTACCTATAAGTGCTTTTATTCTGTTTTTAGTAAAGGCGATTGTTTGTGGATTTTTTAGCGAAATCGAACTGCCATTTGAGGCTCCAAATTTGATTAATTCATCAATTACAGTATTGTCAAGATTAAATCCCGCTTCAAATTGTTTGAAATCTTTGTATTGGGTTATTTTCTCTTTGTTTATCATGAAATAACGGTAAGAAAAATTACCCAAGGTATTGTTTGCATACAAAGAATTTAGTGCGGTGTCAAATAAGGCCATGTCTGCTGAAACAGTTTGATCAGGAGTTATACCACCTTCGCCATAAAGAATTTTCCCCTTCTGTGTTTTATAAGGATTTTTTATAGGCAATGAAGTATCTGTGCCATTTATATTTGTTTTGTGAACACGGGTTAAGATTTCTGTTTGGTATTTAAGGTCATCATGGTCTTTGTATGGCTTTTGAATACTTCTTCCTAGGGGTGTGAAGTACCTTGCTGTAGTAAGTCTCAATGCTGAACCATCGGAAAGGGTATATTGTTCTTGCACCAGACCTTTTCCAAAGCTTCTCCTCCCTATAATGGTGGCGCGATCCAGGTCTTGTAGTGCACCAGCAATGATTTCGCTTGCAGACGCAGATCCTTCATTAATTAATACAGTGATATTTCCAGTCTCAAATATTCCTGGTCGCTTTGCTTTGTATTCTTTTCTTGGGTGATTTTCTCCCATGGTGTACACCAACAATTGATCGCCACCAATAAACTCATCAACAATATCAACTGCTTCTTCCAGGATACCCCCACCATTATCTCTCAAATCCAGCACCAATGATTTCATGCCTTGTTCTTTTAGACCTTGCATGGCTTCTATGAATTCTCTATACGTATTTGAGGAGAATCTATTCAAGCGCAAATAAGCTTTGTTGTTGTCAATCATATAGGCTGCATCAACTGCTGTAATCGGAATACTTCCTCTGGTTATGGTTTTTTGCAATTGCTTATTGTCTCTCAGGAAGTGTAGCTGAACAGTAGATCCCATTGGACCTTTTACCCATTTTCTGAATTGATCACTGGTTATGGATTTTCCTGTTGCAATGCTGTCGTTTACCTTGGTAATTTTATCACCAATTTCAATACCTGCCGTTTGTGCAGGTCCGTTTTTTATTACAGAAAGGACATTCACTGTATCATTGAAAATATTGAACTCAACTCCAATCCCCTGGAATTGTCCCTCTAGGTCTTCATTTACTTCCTTGATTTCGCTTATTGGAATATAAAAAGAATGGGGATCAAGTTTTTTCAACAAAGCCTGAATTGCCTCCGAGGAAGTAGAATCGAGGTCAATTTTATCCACGTATCTTTGATTCACCAAATGCAATACCTCTTCAAGTGCATTGTTTTTGGGGGCAGACATAAGTGTTTTTGAGTTGGGCATATTGCCGTGCAGTTTATAGCCAATGAACATGCCTATAATTACTGCAATTGAAAAGAGAAGTGGGATGGCTAGACTTGATTTTTTATTGTCCATTGTACATGAAATAGTAATATTACAAAGTTGCTGAATTAAGCTGATATATGACAGGAATAAAACTAATTGCAGATAGCGGGGCTACTAAAACCGAATGGCGGTTGGCTGGAAAAACCAAATCCAAGTCTTTTTTTACGTCTGGGATTAGTCCCTATTACATGACGCAAACTCAAATTGAAGAACTTTTACTCAAAGAGCTGCCCAAGTCGGTTTTTCAAAAGAAAATCGATACCGTATTTTATTATGGAACAGGCTGTAAAACAAAAGCAAAAGCAGCGGTTGTGAGGAAAGCACTTGGCAAACTTTTTTCAAAAAGTAAAATTCAGGTTACCCATGATTTAATGGGTGCAACCATTGCACTTTGTGGGAAAAGCAGTGGCATTGCTTGTATTTTAGGAACGGGATCCAATTCTTGTTTTTTTAATGGTAAAAAAATAGTCTTCAATTCTCCAGGTTTAGGATATGTGCTTGGTGATGAAGGCAGTGGTGCCTATTTGGGGAAGAAGGTTGTGCAGCATTTTCTATACGGCACTTTCGACGATTTTTTGCATACTTCGTTTTTGAAGGAATTCAAAACGGATAAAGAGGAGATACTTCACCGCGTTTATAAAGAAGCATTTCCCAATAGGTATCTGTCTGGGTTTGCCAAATTCTTGTCGCTACACAGAGGGCATTACATGGTTGAAAATATTATTGAAGACGGCCTCAGGCGTTTCTTCGATCAGCACCTTCAAGTGTATCCACAACGGTTAAAATATCCTGTGCATTTTGTTGGAGGAGTGGCCTATCATTTTAAAGATAAAATTGCGGAACTTTGTATCGACTATGGACTATCCTTGGGTAAAGTGTTGAAGCAGCCCATGGCGGGCATGGTAACTTACCACAGTGAATAAAAATGGAAAAGGAAATAAAAATAACAGAAACTGATTCCACTTACAGGCATTTGGAAAAAATGTCTGTAAGCGAATTGTTGTTCAATATAAATATTGAAGATGCCGTTGTACCATCGGCAATCACAAAAGTATTGCCGGCAATTGGGAACTTGGTAGAGGCCATTACAGACAAGTTGTTGCTGGGTGGTAGGTTGTTTTATATTGGGGCTGGAACAAGTGGACGATTGGCGGTTGTTGATGCTTCTGAATGTCCCCCTACATTTGGAGTGCCACATGGACTGGTCATAGGAATCATCGCAGGTGGGAAAGAGGCCATGTTTCAAGCCGTTGAATTTGCAGAAGATGATGCGGAGCAAGCCTGGAAAGATCTTTCTGTATTTAACATCACCCCAAAAGATATAGTGGTGGGTGTGGCCGCCAGTGGTTCTACGCCCTATGTGGTGGGAGGATTACACACTTGTCACGCAAATAAAATCACAACAGGATCTATTGCTTGTAACCCAGCTTCACCAATTTCAATGGAAGCTGATTTTCCAATAGAAATCATTGTTGGTCCGGAGTTCATCACTGGAAGTACCCGCATGAAAAGCGGAACAGCCCAAAAATTGATTTTAAACATGATCTCAACTGCTGTCATGATTCAATTGGGAAGGGTAGAAGACAACAAAATGGTGAATATGCAACTGACCAATGAAAAATTATTGGACAGGGGAGTGAAAATGCTGATGAAAAAGCTCAACCTAGAAGACTACGTCGTTGCTAGATCATTGCTAATCAAAGAGGGAAGTGTAAAAAAAGCCGTTGAACAATTTAAATGATTTTCAATTTTGCACGAATTAGAACCTTATTTTAATTGGCGACATCTTTATATTGGAGAAGAAGACCCTAAGTCTCCTTTCTTTGGAAAGGAATACTCAGAATTTCAATATACACAAACCGTTTACAATTATTATATACATCCACAATGGGATGATTTTGGATCTCAAACTCTTTATCTAAAAATTCTTTTTGTTGACTACGAATCAAGTTTTGCAATAATTGAATTTATAGGTGAATGGAATGATGCCATTGAAAATGACATCATGACGCTAAAACGTGATGTAATTGATCGATTGATAGCGCATGGTATTGGAAAATTTATCCTGATTGGAGAAAACGTCATGAATTTTCACAGCAGTGATGATTGTTATTATGAGGAGTGGTTAGAAGATGTTACGGAGGAAGGAGGCTGGATTGTAATGTTGAGTTTAGCGGAGCAGTCGAAGTATGATTTTACACACGCAGGAATTGACCGATATGTACAACTTATCGATATGTTCGAATGGAGGCCCTTTACGCCAATGAATTTGTTTATCAAAATAGACAATTTGCAGCTTAAAAGATTGAACAATCCCAACTAGTTTCATATTTTATATTTTCTCTAATTAGCCGTTTGTGATGTAACTTTGCAACAATTCAAAATTTGAGAAAATTTCAATTATGAACTCGAGTAAATTGTTTAATTCATCCATCGGTAAGAAGATAGTGATGGCCCTTACGGGAATTTTTCTTGTGGTCTTTCTTGTTGTTCATTGTTACGTGAATGCAAACGTCTTTTTTTCGGATGCTGAAGAAAACTTTAATAGAGCAGCTCATTTCATGGGGACCAACCTCTTGATTCGTGTAACTGAAATTGGACTTTTTGCAGGGTTTATCTTGCATATCGTTCAGGGATACAAACTCGAACTCCAAAATAGGTCTACAAGGAAGTCGAAATACGCCGTTACAGCCGGTAACAAAACCTCTAAATGGTATTCTCGTTCTATGGCTTTGTTGGGCACCTTGATTCTTCTGTTTTTAATTATCCATCTTGCACATTTCTGGGTTCCATCAAGATTTGGTGGGTTGACTGAAATAGAATATGATGGAAAGTCTTATCATAACCTCTATTTAGAAATGAAAAATATTTTTGCAGAACCTTGGGTGGTAATTGTGTATGTATTAGGATGTTTTTCACTTGGATGGCATTTGCTTCATGGTGTGCAAAGTGCAGCTCAAACGATGGGTTGGACGAGTAGTAATTATCTTCCTCTGATAAAGAACATTGGATTTGCTTTCTCCTTTATCATTCCGCTGATTTTTGCTTTGATGCCCATTTTTATGCATTTCGATTGGGTGCTTAATACTGGAGCACTAACCTTGTTATTCTAACTCATTTTATAAATCAACAGATATGCTTGATTCAAAAATTCCATTCGGACCATTAGAAGAAAGATGGACAAAATACAAAGGTTCTGTCAAATTGGTTAATCCGGCCAACAAAAGAAAACTAGAAATCATTGTTGTTGGAACTGGATTGGCGGGTTCCTCGGCAGCGGCCAGTTTAGGTGAAATGGGATACAAAGTGAAAGCTTTTTGCTTTCAAGATTCACCTCGACGTGCACATTCTATTGCAGCCCAAGGGGGAATCAATGCTGCCAAAAATTATCAGAATGATGGAGATTCTGTCTACCGACTTTTTTATGACACCATCAAAGGTGGAGATTATAGATCTAGAGAATCAAATGTGCATAGGCTTGCTGAAGTAAGTACCAATATCATTGACCAATGTGTGGCACAAGGTGTGCCTTTTGCCAGGGAATATGGCGGGCTATTAAGCAACAGGTCTTTCGGTGGCACACAAGTACAGAGAACTTTCTATGCTGCCGGACAAACAGGGCAGCAATTGTTGATAGGCGCTTATCAGTCTTTGGAACGTCAAGTTGCACTTGGAACAGTAGAGATGCATACCAGACATGAAATGGTGGAGCTGGTTATTATTGATGGTAAGGCAAGAGGAATTATTGCGAGAAATTTGGTTACCGGTGAATTGGAAAGACATTTTGGACATGCCGTGCTTTTGTGCACAGGGGGTTACGGGAATGTTTTTTATCTATCTACAAATGCGATGGGTTCAAATGTGACTGCTGCATGGAAAGCACATAAAAGTGGGGCTTATTTTGCCAATCCATGTTTCACACAAATTCACCCTACTTGCATCCCTGTTTCAGGAGATCATCAATCTAAACTCACCCTCATGTCTGAGTCGCTTAGAAATGATGGTCGAATTTGGGTTCCATTGAAGAAAGGAGACAATAGAAAGCCCAACGAAATACTTGAAAACGAGCGTGACTATTACTTAGAGCGAAGATATCCTGCCTTTGGTAATCTTGTGCCAAGGGATGTTGCTTCAAGGGCAGCTAAAGAACGTTGCGATGCTGGCTATGGAGTTGGATCTTCCAAGCAAGCCGTTTATTTAGATTATGCTGCTGCCATCCAGCGTTATGGTAAGGCTGAAGTAAATAAGAAAAACATGGGTAATGTTTCTCCAGACGTGATTACCGCATTAGGCAAAGAAGTGATAAAGGAGAAATACGGCAATCTTTTTGCGATGTATGAAAAAATCACAGGAGAAGACCCATATGAATTGCCCATGAGAATTTATCCAGCTGTCCATTATACCATGGGCGGACTATGGGTAGATTATGAATTGAAGACAACTATCGATGGTTTATATGCTTTGGGTGAAGCTAATTTCAGCGACCATGGTGCAAACCGTTTAGGTGCTTCTGCTTTGATGCAAGGTTTAGCGGATGGTTATTTTGTTATTCCTTATACTTTGGGAAATTATTTGGCTGATGATATCAGAACAGAAGCAATTTCAACCGATCATTCCGCATTCGTTGATGCCGAAACAAAAGCTTCAGATAGAATTAATAAGTTAATAAATATCAATGGAAAGCAAACAGTTGAAAGTTTCCACAAACGTTTGGGTAAAATCATTTGGGACAAATGTGGAATGGCAAGAAGTGAAGAAGGTTTGAAGCAAGCGATTCAAGAGGTTAGGGCATTGAAACAAGAGTTTTGGTCTGATGTAAAGATACCGGGAGAGGTGAATGCCATGAACCAAGAATTGGATAAAGCGGGTAGGGTGGCAGACTTCATCGAGCTTGGAGAATTGATGTGCTTGGACGCCTTGGAAAGAAATGAAAGCTGTGGGGGACATTTCCGTGAAGAGTACCAAACTGCTGATGCAGAAGCCTTAAGAGACGATGAAAACCACATGTTTGTATCTGCATGGGAAAACAAAGGTGTTAATGGATGGGAGTTGCACAAAGAAGTACTCAGTTATGATGTTGTAAAACCTAGTCAGCGTAGTTATAAATAATTCAATCAAAAAGATAATCTGATTTTATGCAGCATTATTCAATGAATCTCACACTGAAAGTGTGGCGTCAAAAGAACAAGAACACAGCTGGTAGTTTCGAAACCTATCCTGTACAAGGAATCTCTTCAGAAATGTCATTTCTCGAGATGATCGATGTGCTTAATGAGCGGCTGATTAAGGAAGGTGGTGATCCAATTGCATTTGACCATGATTGCAGAGAAGGCATTTGTGGCATGTGTTCAATGGTGATTGATGGTCGTCCTCACGGCCCTTGGAAGGGCACCACTACTTGTCAGCTTCACATGAGGGCTTTTAAGGATGGAGATGTAATTACCATTGAGCCATTCAGGGCAAATTCATTTCCGGTTGTGAAAGACTTGATGGTAGATAGATCTGCTTTTGATAGAGTTATACAGGCGGGTGGATACGTTTCTGTGAATACAGGAAATGCGGTGGATGGAAATGCAATTCCTATTCAGAAAGACAAGGCAGATCATTCTTTTGCTGCTGCAGCCTGTATTGGATGTGGTGCCTGCGTTGCAGCTTGTAAAAATGCATCGGCTATGCTTTTCGTCTCTGCAAAGATTTCACATTTGGCCTTGTTGCCTCAAGGTGGACCCGAGCGTAAACAGCGTGTCGTGAGTATGATTACACAAATGGACAAAGAAGGTTTTGGCAGTTGTACCAATACTTATGCATGTGAAGCCGAGTGTCCAAAAGAAATTTCCGTATTAAATATTGCTCGTTTAAACCGAGAATACCTTGGTGCTAACTTGTCTGGTAATTAAAATAGGCACAGAAAGTGCAACGAAATGCGCTCTTTTGGGGCGTATTTTTTTTAATTCTCTCTTCAAAGCTTTATCTTCAAGTAGTTAGTTAACATTTAAAACGATTGTTATGTCTACTCCAACCAGAAGAAAATTTTTAAGACAATTAGGAGGCACGGCCGCTTTGTTCACCGGAGGCACTATGGGTGCTATGGCAATGGATGAAGAGAAAATTCATGTTCTACAACCTGAGAAAAGGCATTTGTCAAACGATAAAATCAGAGTTGCAGGAATAGGAATGGGTATCATGGGTTTTGGGGATATGGAAACCGCGTTAAAAATACCTGGAGTTGAGATTGCAGGCGTTTGTGATCTTTATCAAGGCCATTTGGATAGGGCAAAAGAACTTTGGGGGAAGGATTTATATACAACAAGAGATTTTAGAGAATTATTGCAGCGTAAAGATATTGATGCTGTAATCATTGCAACTCCAGATCATTGGCATGATCATATTTCAATTGCCGCAATGAAAGCGGGGAAGCACGTGTATTGTGAAAAACCAATGGTACAGCATCTTGAAGAAGGTCATGCAGTAATCAAAACACAGAAAGAAACAGGTAAAGTATTTATAGTAGGCTCTCAAGGTGTTAGCAGTATTACCTTGGCAGAAGCAAAAAGAAGAATCAAGGCAGGAGACATTGGCGAAATCAATTTGGTGGAAGCCGTCAATGACCGATTCAGTTCCACTGGCGCTTGGCAGTATGCAATTCCTTTAGATGCAAATCCAACTACGGTAGATTGGGATGCATTTTTGGGTGATGCCCCTAAAAGACCTTATGATGCAAATCGGTTTTTTAGGTGGAGAAACTACAAAGATTATGGTACCGGGGTTGCGGGGGATCTATTTATTCATTTGATTTCGGCGGTTCATCATGCGATGGATTCTTACGGACCAACTAGGGTGTTTTCAAGTGGACAACTTAGTTATTGGAAAGATGGAAGAGATGTGCCAGATGTTTTAGCTGCTGTAATGGATTATCCAAAAACAGATACCCACACTGCTTTTCAGATGACGTTGAGGGTCAATTTTGCTGATGGTTCAGGAGGAAGCAATAGAACCAGAATTGTTGGATCTGAAGGAGTTATTGAATGGGGTGGAAATAGATTTACATTAAAAAAACAAAAATTACCCAAAGCGGAGTCATTGGGTGGATATGATAGTTATTTACATTTTGCAGAACCGCAAAAAAGTGAGTACATCATGTGGTACAATGAAAAGTATACAAAAGAGGACAGGAAATCCTTTGCGCCTGAGGAAATAAAATTTGCAGCGCCAATTGGGTATGACGACAGGGTTGATCATTTCGCAAACTTTTTCCAAGCAATTAGAAGCGGAGGTATGGTTGTAGAAGATGCATCTTTTGGTTTAAGAGCTGCTGGTCCTGCTTTAGCAAGTAACCTGAGCTATGAAAAAAAGCAAATCGTCAACTGGGATCCAGTCGCGATGAAACTGCTCAAATAGACAAATGTGGCATGTGTAAGGTTTTTTATTGTTTTATACCTGTGTATTGCCTACTCGAGCATGATCAGTGCTCAAGAGCTATCCAACTTTAGAAAAAAAACCATAATCGTTCAAGGTGATCGCACGAAGATTGACACTGTCAGCATAGTTCCTAACAGCTTGACAATTGGTCTACTGGATCGTGATTACTTTAAAGTTGATTATGCATCTGCTACTATCTATTGGTTGAAACCTCCACCAAAACAAGCTTATGAGATAACGTATAGGGTTTTACCATTTGATTTCACCAAAGGGGCACAAAGATTATCATTTGATTCTGTCTTTTTTAGATTTGGAATTACTGGAGAAAAAATATTAGGCAAGGGAAACGAAAACCGCCCATTTGATTTTGGTAAAATTAATTCAAATGGAAGTATTGGAAGGTCGCTTTCATTTGGTAATAGGCAAGATGCTGTTTTTAATTCAAGCTTAAATCTTCAATTGAATGGGTACATGGGCGATAGTATTTTGCTCAGTGCTGCAATTTCGGATAACAATATTCCAATTCAACCAGATGGAAATACACAAAATTTAAATGAGTTTGACCGCATCTTCATCCAATTCTCAAAAGACCGTTGGAAGCTAGCCTTGGGTGATCTTGACATTCGTCAGGGAGAAATGGTTTTCCTCAATTTTTACAAACGCTTACAGGGTGTTTCTTTTCAAACTGCAAACAAATTTGGTAAGCAGGGCGACAATCATCTTTTGGCCAGCGGAGCTGTTGCCAAAGGGAAATTCACCAGAAATATTTTTCAGGGAATCGAAGGTAATCAAGGACCCTATCGTTTGAAAGGCGCAAATCAAGAACTGTTTTTTATTGTGTTGGCGGGTACTGAACGTGTTTTTATTGATGGAGAAATGATGCAAAGAGGCGAGGACCAAGATTATGTAATCAATTACAATACGGCTGAAGTAACGTTTATGCCTAAACAAATGATTACAAAAGACAAAAGAATTCAAATTGAATTTGAATATGCGGATAGAAACTATTTGAATGCGCAGTTTTACCTAAACAACCGGGTAGAAATCAATAAAAATCTGAAATTGACTGTGGGGTATTTTGGGAACAACGATTCAAAAAACTCACCCATTAACCAAACACTAAGCAGAGATCAAAAACAGTTTCTTTCTTCAATTGGAAGTAATGTGTTAAATGCTTTTTATCCCTCAGCAGTTGCAGACACCTCCTCTCAATCTACAATTTTATATAGGAAGGTAGACAGCTTGGTTTCACCACTTATTCGCGATACGGTTTTTGTTTATGCAAAAAACCGTGACAGTGAGTTGTTTTCCGTTTCATTCATAGATTTGGGAGAAGGGGGTGGTGATTATGAGTTGGACAATTCAGTTGCAGCAAATGGTAAAGTGTATCGTTGGGTTTCACCGGATCAGCAAACAGGTATAAAAAGAGGAAGATATTCACCTGTAATTTTATTGGTTGCACCTAGAAAACAGCAAATTGTTTCGGTAGCTGCAGATTGGACTATAAACAGTAAATCAAGAGTGACAGCAGATCTGGCCTACAGTAAATACGACGTGAATAGTTTTTCGAGTAAGTCGACTTTCAACGAAAATGGTTATGCGGGGAAACTTCTTTATAAACAAGATTTTGATTTAAATAAATCGAAAGGCTTGATTTTGGAAACTGATCTTGGGGGTGAGTTTGCGACTGCTACATTCAAGCCAGTTGAGCGTTTAAGGACAGTTGAATTTACCCGAGATTGGGGATTAGATTTGTTAGTTGCTCCTGCAGATGAAAAACTCTTGAATGCTGCAGTAAAGTTGAAGGAGAAAAACAAACAGCAAATTACTTATGGGGTTGGAACTTACCAACGAGGATCAGATTTCAATGCTTTTCGCAACCGCTTTGAACATCAGCTTGATGCTAAAGGATGGAAATTGAACAATGTCTTTGCAATCACGCAATTTACAGATCAAATTCGGCGTGGGCTATTTCTTAGACCGACTGTAGATGTTTCCAAACGTATGGCAGCACTTAACAACCAAGAATTTAGCTTAAAATATATGCTGGAAAGGACCTTGTCTAGGTTCAAGACCAACGATTCAGTAACTGGAAATAGTTTTTCTTTTTCTAATTTCCAACTTGCCACACAAACCGATCCTGGTAAGCTCAATAAATTGGGATTTAAATATTTTACCCGATCAGATCAATTGCCTTTGGGTGTGCAATTGTTACAGTCCGATAGGAGCCACAATTACAATTTTAATGGCGAATGGATGTCTAATGAGCACCATCAATTTAGGTTCAATGCCACGTATAGAAAATTGAAGATCATTGACACAAGATTTAACCAAAAGCCCGATGAAAGAATTTTAGGGCGAGCAGAATATTTTACAGATATCTGGAAGGGAGCCATCACTGGAAATTTTCTTTATGAAGTAGGTAGTGGTCAGGAGCCTCGAAGGGACTTCACCTATTTTGAAGTACCAGCAGGCCAAGGTGAATATACATGGATTGATTACAACAAAGATGGCATTCAGCAAATTAACGAGTTCGAGCTGGCTAAATTTAGGGATCAGGCAAACTATTTAAGAATTTTTACTCCAACCAATGAGTTTATTAAAACAGATTTCTTACAGTTTAATTACAATTTTGTTTTTAATCCTTCTTTGGCCATATCCGAAAATGCAAATAATTACTTTACCCGTTTTGTAAAGAAAATATATTTTCAATCTTCTTTACAAACCAGTCAAAAACAATTGGCAGCTGGAAACAGAAATTTCAATCCTATTGCAAATGCTGTTGCCGATACCAACCTTGTTGCATTTGATCAACTACAAAGCCATTCACTCTCTTATAATAAGTTCAGTCAAGTATGGGGAATTGATATCAATTACTTCCAAAATACAAATAGGGCTTTTCTTTCTTACGGTGAAGAAACAAGAAAAACACAAGACCTGTCCATTAGAATTAGAACAAATTGGGCTAGAAAATTGACAGTGGACCTAATTGGAAAATCTGGTAGGAATAGTTTATCAACCCCAAGTTTTAACAACAGAAACTTTGATGTACAATCAATATCAATTGAACCAAGAATAACCTATACACAGGGAACTACATTTAGGGCTCAGCTGGGATATGTTCAACAGGATAAAAAAAATACCGGAATTGAAAAAGCAAAAATTGGGTCATTGCAATTGGAAAGCAAATACAATGTTGTAGCAAACACTTCGTTATCAGGAAGATTTACAATGTCTACTATTCAGTTTAACGGTGATGCATCAACTAGTATTGGTTACATCATGTTGGAAGGTTTACAACCTGGCAAGAATTTCATTTGGAATATAAATTTAACCAAGCGTTTGAGTTCATTTATTGAAATGAGTATTCAATATGAGGGCAGGAAAGCAGGTTCCTCAGGTATTGTGAACCTCGGTCGCGCTCAAATTAGAGCAATTTTATAACAAAGGCCACCTTTTGGCAGCCTCTGTTATAAAAAAAGATATGGGTAAATGTTTACTTGAGCGTAGCAATTCCTTCACCAATTTTAAATCCATTTTGATAAACAATAACGGTGTAGTTGCCTTTAACGTATTTGTCTGTTTGTCTCAGATCAAAACTGATATTTTTAGCTTCACCTTGTTTGTATTCAACATCAATTTTTGTAGTAAAATCAACTTGTCCGTCCTGTCTTGTATTGATTGAGCCTGATGCCAGTGGTTCTTCTTTAATTACTTTGCCGGCAGGATCTTTTGCAATGATAAATAGTTGTTTTGGTCCTGTTGTAGCAATTCTATTTTCATCTAAGTTGAAAGAAATTCTCATTTTATCAGCCCTTTTCGCCGAGGCAGTCAGTTTTTCTTTTCCTGAATTCCTTTCATTAATTGGGGTAATTCTGAAGGCAGATGCATGAAGTGTAGAACCTACATCAACTTTGTTTTCAGCTTCATTTTTTGCTGCTTCTGTACTTACAAGATTTGTGCTTAGGGTTTTATTTTCTGTTGTGAGATTTTCTTTATCAACAAACAATTGTTTATTCTCTGTTTGAAGACGTTCAATCTCTTTAACGTATTCATCAATTCTGCCATTCATTTCAGCAACAAGCTTTTTTGCTTCAGCTAGATCTGCAGATGTTGCATTTTGTTTGCCTACCAATGATTTAAATTTTCCTTTCAAGATATCCATCTCGGTATTTCGCCTCTTCACAATACTATCTAATCCTGTATTTGAAGCAGTTAGCTCATCCATTCTTAGTAATGCATCATCGAATTCTTTTTGAACAGCATTTTTTGATGAATCTAAGCTGGTGTAGTCTGCATTTTTTTCTGCAAGTACTGCTTCGGATTGATTCTTGGCATAAAAGAAATATCCCCAAGATGCAACCAATAAGATAGCAAGTAAAATAATAATGTTTGATTTGTTGTCTTTTTGCTCTTTTGGGTTTTCTCCGCCAAAGCCAAGGTTATTTGCACTCATATTTTGAATTTTAGTGATTAAAGTTGGTGGGTTGTCAATAAATTTGTTGTTATAAAGAAACTGAAATTAATTTCATTCAATACCTTCGGTAATGTTAAAATGATGGATAGTTGTGTATTGTCAGTTTATATCAATGTCTTCCTTAAAGATAAATAATTAATGAGTGTTGAACAAATATTGAATGAGTGGAGCCGGAAAACATACAAACCGGTCTATTGGCTAGAGGGTGAGGAACCCTATTATATTGATAAATTAACTCAGTTTGCTGAGCATAATATTCTTCCCGCTGATCAATCTTCCTTCAATTTATCGGTTTTTTATGGTAGAGACGCAAAGGTAGACGAAGTTATAAATGCGTGCAAACGTTATCCGATGTTTCACGAAATTCAGGTGGTCGTGTTGAAAGAAGCCCAACAGATGAGGGATCTTGATAAATTGGAAACCTACATAAGTAATCCTTTAGGATCTACCATTTTTGTTGTAGCACATAAAGAGAAGAAAGTGGACGGCAGGAGTAAATTGTCAAAAATCCTGAAAACTAAGGCTGAGGTATTGTCTACCAAAAAATTATACGACAACGAACTGCCTGAATGGGTATCATCAATGATAAAAAATAAGTCGCTTGATATTCAATCAAAGGCATTGCATATGTTGGTTGGTCATATTGGAAATGATTTACAGCGAATCGAAAATGAGGTTGATAAACTTTCAATCAATTTACAAGGGAGAAAGCAAATTACTGAAGATGATATCGAAAATTTCATAGGGATTAGTAAAGAGTTTAACATTTTTGAACTTCAGGCTGCTATTGTAAACAGGGATCTTCCTGTGGCATTAAACATCATCAATTATTTTTCATCCAACCCCAAAGCAGCGCCTATTCAACTTGTTCTTTCCACTTTGTTTTCATTTTTTAGCAAACTTTATATTGCTTCTTCAATTGCTTCTAGGGATGAGTACAGTTTATCTGCAGCATTAGGGGTGAAAGGATTTTTTGTAAAGCAATACATCCAAGCAATGCAACAGTATAATTATACCGATATTGAGAAGGTGCTTTTTCTCTTGCAACATTACAATTTGATGAGTGTAGGGATAGGCAGGGTCAATGTTGATGACGCATCAATGTTAAAGGAAATGGTGGCTAAAATAGTGATGAGGGATTCATGATTCAAGAAGGAAGGTTATTTCTATTTTGTCTTTATGAAGTTGCGTTTTTAAAGCCTCCAGATCAGCAAATTTCAATTCTTTTCTTGTGTGAGCCACTAAACTAACCACCAAGATTTCGTTGTAAATATCTTCATCGAATTTAAAGATATGCACCTCGACTCTTCTTTCTTTTCCGTTCACTGTTGGCCTATAGCCAATATTCATCATCCCTTTGTATTCCCTCTTTTGTCCACCTTTCTGAAGAAGCACATGAACGGCATAAACGCCAGAGGCAGGAATTAATTTGTCACTATCGAGCATAGAAAGATTAGCTGTTGGAAATCCAAGTGTTCTTCCCAATCTATCACCAACCACAACAGTGCCAATGAGTTGGTAATTGTAAGTGAGCAATTGGTTGGCCAATTTGATATCTCCATTCAAAAGTGCATGTCTAATATTGGTAGAGCTCACCCTTGATTCATTCAACTGTTTTTCGGGGATTTCTTTCACAGTAAAACCATGACTGATGCCAAAGTTCTTGAGCATAGACAAGTCTCCTGAACGGTCTTTGCCAAAACGGTGGTCGTTTCCAATAATGATTACTTTGGGGTGAAACAGGTCAATTAGAAACTTTTTTACATAGTCTGTTGCAGACATTTCTGCAAATGCCGGATCAAAAGGCACTATAACAAGATGATGGATACCAAGGTTTTCAAAGCGCTCTATTCTTTCACTAAGACTGGTTAGCAGGGCAGGGGCTTCTGCATTGTTCAGAATTCTTCTGGGATGGGGGTGAAAGGTAATTACCACAGTTTCGCCTTGAATTTGGTTGGCCACCTGTTTAAGTTCATCAAAAATTGACAAATGTCCACTGTGCACACCATCAAATGCGCCTATGGTAAGTACTGGGTTTATAAAAAGAGGCAATTGTTCTAACTGAAAATATATATTCATTCGGGTTGCAAAAATAATTGAAAAGAGATTATCTACATCCAGTTAATAAGAATGATTCTAAAAACTTGTCATTTCAATCATCTAAAGTAGTTTTGCCAATACCAATCCATCACATGAGTTTATACAACAAAAGGGGAGTTTCAGCTCAAAAAGAAGAAGTTCACGAGGCCATAAAAGGCCTGGACCAAGGTTTATTTCCTCATGCTTTCTGCAAAGTTTATCCAGATTTCATTTCAGGAGACAACGCTTATATCAATGTAATGCATGCTGATGGGGCAGGTACCAAAAGTATACTGGCTTACCTTTATTGGAAGGAAACTGGTGATGTTTCTGTATGGCGAGGGATTGCCCAGGATGCTGTTGTGATGAACCTAGACGATCTGTTGTGTATTGGAGTTTATGACAACATTATCTTCAATTCCACCATAGACCGAAACAAAAACCTTATTCCCGGTGAGGTTTTGAAAGAAATAATCGATGGTACAAGTTCTTTGTTTTCCAGTCTCTCTGATATGGGTGTCAAGGTACATTATTTAGGAGGTGAAACTGCTGATGTGGGGGATGTGGTAAGGACAGTCGCTGTTAATGGCACCATGACTGCCCGTTGGCCAAAAAGTAAGTTGATCACGAATGAAAAAATCAAACCGGGTGCGGTGATTGTGGGACTGTCTAGTTCCGGGAAAGCGGTCTATGAAAATGAATACAACAGTGGTATAGGAAGCAATGGGCTTACCAGCGCAAGGCATGATATGTTCTCTAGTTATTATGCAAATAAATATCCAGAATCACATGATCCCTCTTTGTCTTCTGATGTAGTTTATATTGGCAAGCACCAACTTACAGATAAAATTGAAATTGAAGGCTACGATGTTAATGCCGGTAAATTGGTTTTAAGTCCAACGCGAACTTTTGCGCCCATTATCAAAGAAATTCTACAAGATAATTTCGATGCTGTTTTAGGACTAATTCATTGCAGTGGTGGTGGTCAAACAAAATGCTTGAAATACCTTCCTGGGCCAATGAAAGTGATTAAAGACAACCTATTTGATGCGCCAATTGTTTTTAATTTAATCAAAGAGGCCAGTGGGGCAGATGACCGTGAAATGTTGCAGGTATTTAACATGGGTTGTAGAATGGAAATATATACCGATGAAAACAATATAAGTGCAATGATTGCAGTAGCAGAAAAGTATGGTGTAGAAGCCAGGGTGATAGGAAGGGTGGTGGAATCAGAAAAGAGATCACTTGAAATTCATTATGGTCTAGATAAACATATCTTTGAATAACAATTTTTTTTATGAGTGATGTTGTTTTAGAAATAAGCAATGCCAATATTTACCAGGGCGATTCTCTCATTTTGAGTGATGTGAATATAAATGTCTCACGAAGTGAATTTGTTTACTTGGTTGGAAAAACGGGATCAGGAAAATCAAGTTTATTGAAAACCCTTTATGGTGAATTGAACTTGAAAAGTGGCAGGGCTGTAGTAGCAGGCTTTGATTTGAAAAACCTTACCTGGAAAACAGTCCCTTTTCTTAGAAGAAATATTGGTATTGTGTTTCAAGATTTTCAATTGCTTACAGACAGAAATGTACACGAGAACCTAAAATTTGTATTGATGGCTACTGGCTGGAAAAATGATAAAGAAATTGAAGATAAAATAGATGAGGTTTTGGGTAAAGTGGGTCTAAAAACAAAAGGCTTCAAATACCCTTTTGAATTATCTGGCGGAGAGCAACAAAGGATAGATATTGCACGGGCGCTACTTAACTCTCCAAAGTTGATTTTAGCAGATGAGCCTACTGGTAACCTTGATCCGGAAACCACAGATGAAATCATGAATTTACTTTTTCAGATAAGTAAGGATTTTGGAACGGCTATTGTGATGGCAACACACGATTATATGGTAATCAATAAATATCCAGCAAGAATGATCAGAACCGAAGGTGGAAAAGTAGTTGATAATGCTACGATAGCCATTTAAGCATCATTGCCAGTCCCTCATCATCTTTGAATTTTTCATTTAGAAAGGATTGTCTGGAGAATTTCTCTTCTTCAGAGAAACCTGTTTCAAATAGTTGCTTTGCCTTTTCTGTGAATTCTTCTGGGGTTCTGGCTAAATGACAAATCTCTCGGGCTTTTTTATCTTTCGTTGATTTACGATTGATTAACACATGCCTACCTAATGAAAGAGATTGATTTAAATACTCATTTTCCTCAATTCTAATAAACGAAGGATTCACCAACAGTTGTGCTTTTTTTATGAGTTCAATCATTTCCTTGTCACTCGGGTTCGATACCAAACAAGTATGGGATCGAACATGCGCAGCTCTTTCCAGTTCAGAAGAGGGGTCTGATCCTGCAATAACAAATGGTATTTCAAGTGTATTGAAAACATGCTCTAAAAGCCAAAATGCCGCATACGCTGTCTCTACATTTGAAAGTCTTCCATGAAAAAGACAGAAACTTCCTTTCTCTGGATAATGAAACAATGCCGGAAATCCGGTAAATACAGGAAGTGTGTAGAGCTGGAAATCCTTTTTTGTCTTTTGAATAAGTGAGCTAATTATGGGAGTTGCAAAAAAAGTGATTTTATTTGCTGTTAATTTTCTGATATAGTTACCAAACCTCCAGGCTTCAATTTGAAAATGCATCTTTTTCCCTCTCCAAGGTACAATTTCTGCAAGGTCTTGGTAATAGGCAGATTCATTTCTGCTTAAACGGATTGCAATCTTCCTGTCTTTTTGAAACGACTTAGAATAGATTGAATAAGTAGTATTTAGTCCAAAGAACAAAATGGGATACTGGTCTTCATTCAATCTTTCTACTAAGCGATGATCTGATCTTGTTGAAACATGATAAGGCAGATCTGGACTAAAACTGATCTTGGTTTTTTCTCTTTCATATAAGTCAGTTGAATCAAAAAAATCAGTTGGGATAGACCTTTTTGAGTAAGATTCATCGAAGCAATGTAAATGAACCCTTACCCCACTGTTTTTAAGCGCCTTGATCATGAAGTAAGCATCCGCTAAATTTGGCGCATCCGCGGGAAAGGGGTTTTCGGCCATAACAATATGCAAATGATTCTCCATTATTTATCTAAAATACATTTAGCTGATGATTTGTTCTTGTTAACTTCGTGAAAATTAAAAAAAATGGAAAATTCGGAGCAAAAAGCCCCAATTTCACCGGTTCGTCCTTTGTTTTTAACTATTCTTTGTTACTTGACTCTTTTTGCAAGTTCTTATATGATGTTATCTGCTCTATCCGGACTTTCAAATCCAGAAGAGTTAACAAAAGCACTATCCAAGAGCATGGATAGTTGGCAATCAGTTTTTGACCAGGCCTTAACCGGAGATCCAAAAGGAAAGGAACAGTTTGAAAATGCAATGCAGGAAGTTTCTCTGTCAAATACCAGTTCCAATATGAGAGACAATAGTTTTTTCTCATTGGTTTCTAATCTTTTAACCTTATTGGGCGCAGTTTTAATGCTTCGCTTAAAGAAGAATGGATTCAGGTTATATGTTCTGGGTTGTTTAATTGGTGTAGTTGCTCCTGTTTTGGTTTTTGGTTCTGGCAATTTTCTGGGAATGTCCTACGCCATGATATCAGGCCTTTCTAGTTCCTTATTTATTTTACTTTACGGATTAAAAGTGAAATACATGGAATAAAATCATTCTTTCACTCTTTTTCCTTATTTTTGCACCCGAATTTTGGATGTAAATTTTAGATGAATTTAAAAAAATTGAGATGTCAAGCGTAACAAAAGAAAGAAAGTCTGCAATTGTTGCCGAATTTGGTGGCAACGAAAAGAACACAGGATCAATAGAAGGTCAAATAGCCCTATTGACAGAGGAAATTAATGAGATTTCAAAGCACTTAAAAGTGAATAGAAAAGATTTCGGAACCCAAAGAGGACTAATGAGAAAGGTTGGACAGCGTAAGCGTCTCCTCATTTATCTTAGCAAACATAACCTTATGGGTTATCGTGCTTTGCTCGAGAAATTAGGTTTAAGAAAATAATTTTACTGAAATGTTTTATTCCCAACACCAGTTGGGAATATTGCTTTTTGGAACTTCCCAAATACAAAAATCATGCTACAACAACCCATACAATCAAGTTTCGACCTTGGTAACGGTCGAATTGTGACCATAGAAACAGGCCGCTTGGCCCGTCAAGCAGACGGTGCAGTAACAGTAAAACAAGGCAATTGCATTTTATTGGCTACAGTTTGTGCCAACAGAGAGCCTAGAGAAGGGCAAGATTTTTTCCCACTTTCTGTTGACTACCAAGAGAAGTTTGCATCTGCGGGAAGAATTCCCGGATCATTTTTCAAACGTGAAGGCCGTTTAAATGACTATGAAATATTAGTTAGTCGTTTGATTGACCGTTCTTTACGTCCACTTTTTCCTGAGGATTATTTATGCGATGTACAGGTGTTGGTTACTCTAATTTCATCTGATCCAGAAATCATGCCTGATTCATTGGCTTGCCTTGCTGCTTCAGCGGCATTGGCGGTTTCAAATATTCCAATCAAAGAAATCATCTCTGAAGTGCGTGTTGCAAGGATAAATGGTGCAATGGTTGTAAATCCTAGTAGAACAGAATTGGCTTCCGCTGATATGGATTTCATGATTGGTGCAACCAGTAAGAACCTGATGATGGTTGAAGGTGAATCTAAAGAATGTTTAGAAGCAGATGTTGTAAAAGCATTGGCTGTTGCACACGATGCTATCCGTATTCAAATTACAGCCCAAGAAGAATTGAAAGCAAAAGTTGGTGTTCAAGGTAAGCGTGATTACCCAAAGCCTGCTTCAGACGAGTCTATTCAGCAGAAAGTAAACGAGTTTGCAACTGAGCGTGTGTATACAATATCAAAAGGCGCTTCTAGTAAAGCTGACCGTTCACTAGGTTATGATTTACTCAAAAAGGAATTGATTGCATCATTTGGGACTGAGTTAACTTCTGAGCAAACCAAATTGGTAAAGAAATACTACGAAGATCTGAAGTGGGAAGTTGTGCGCAACATGATGCTAGACGACAAAATCAGGTTAGATGGAAGGGCACTTGATGAAGTACGTGGTTTAAACATGGAAGTGGATGTATTGCCTAGTCCGCATGGATCTGCCCTATTCACCCGTGGTGAAACACAATCACTTACCACAATCACTTTCGGTACTCCGTTGGATGAGTTGTTGGTTGAGAGTGCAGCAAAATCAGAATACAATAAATTTATCCTTCATTATAATTTCCCAGCATTCTCTACAGGTGAAGTAAAGCCTATGAGAGGTCCGGGTAGAAGAGAAGTTGGCCATGGTAATTTGGCGCTTCGCTCTTTAAAACAAATGATGCCGGGTAACGACTACGCTTATACTGTAAGGGTAGTTTCAGATGTGCTTGAATCTAATGGTTCTTCATCTATGGCAACAGTTTGTGCAGGTTCATTGGCCTTGATGGATGCAGGCGTGCCTATTCCCAAGCACGTAAGTGGTGTTGCCATGGGATTGATTACCAGACCTACAGATGGTAAGTATGCAATTCTTACTGATATTTTGGGCGATGAAGATCATTTGGGAGATATGGATTTCAAAGTAACCGGAACAAGAGATGGTATTTGTGGAATCCAAATGGACATCAAAATTGATGGTTTAAGTATGGAAACCATGATGGAGGCACTTGAACAAGCAAGAAAAGGTCGTCTTCATATTTTAGATGCCATGTACCAAGAGATTGCAGCAGCAAGGCCAGAAGTGAAGCCACATGCTCCAAGAATGCAGAAGTTGTTTATTGACAAAGAATTCATTGGTGCAATCATCGGTCCACAAGGAAAGATTATTCAAGAAATTCAAAGAGAGACGGGTACTACCATCAATATTGAAGAAGTTGGTAACCAAGGTGAGGTAAGTGTGTTTAGTCCGGCTAAAGAGGGACTTGAAAGAGCGGTTGCTTGGATCAAGGGAATCGTGGCCATGCCAGAAGTAGGTGAAGAATACGAATCAAAGGTGAAGTCGATTATGCCTTACGGAGCATTTGTTGAATTCATGCCAGGCAAACAAGGCTTGTTGCACATCAGTGAAGT
The DNA here is from genome assembly GCA_945897185.1 of Chitinophaga pinensis. Classification (GTDB taxonomy): domain Bacteria; phylum Bacteroidota; class Bacteroidia; order Chitinophagales; family Chitinophagaceae; genus Pollutibacter. The sequence continues at coordinate 25,808 of CAMDFC010000017.1, forward strand.
AAGCTGGAAGCGTTTGGAAAACCTCGATGGCATTCTTAAAGAAGGCGATACGGTAAAAGTAAAATTAGTTGGTGTTGATCACAAGACCGGTAAATTTAAGCTCAGTCGTAAAGCGTTAATGCCAAAACCAGATTTCAATCCGGAAGATGGAAACAACAATAATCAAAACTAAATACACGCCGGCCTTGTGCCGGCTTTTTTTATGATTTATACGCTTGTATCTTTTCATCCCATTTCAGAAGAGCAAAAAAATTTGTTGATTGCAATTTTGCCTGAATTCGGTTTCCATGGTATGGAAGAAACTGAAGAGGGATTAAAGGCATACACAACAGAAACGGACACGGATTTTGAAGGATTACTTACTCTTTCAAATCAAATGGGTGTTGAGTTTCAATTGGAAACACTGGAAGAGGAAAATTGGAATACAACCTGGGAATCTAATTTTGATCCTGTGGTTATTCCAGGAAAAATCCAGGTAAGGGCACATTTTCATCCTCCCTTAGATTCTGTTGAGCATCAAATTTTGATTACCCCTAAAATGAGTTTTGGTACTGGTCATCATCCAACAACCTTAATGATGATGTTGGCCATGCTTGAAATAGATTTTAAAGGAAAAAGTGTGATTGATTTTGGAACTGGGACTGGCATCTTATCTATTTTAGCTGAAAAACTAGGGGCTATCCACATTGAGGCAATTGATAATGATGATTGGAGTATCAATAATGTTATGGAAAATATTGGATTAAATTATGCCAAGGCAATCCAAGTAATAAAAGCATCAACTTTAGACGTATCTAGCCATGCTGATGTTGTTCTTGCAAACATTAATAAAAATGTGCTCATTGAGCATGTTAAGGATTTGTTTAAATGTACCAGCGAAAATGGGGTTCTAATTATAAGTGGGTTGTTAAGAACGGATTATGAAGATATTCTAAATGTGTTTGTCCCGGTTTTTGGTCCTTTTTCTAAATCTTATTATGAAGGGGACTGGTTGGCAATGACCTTTGAACGGCGGGTTAACAGATCATAACAAGTCGTTTGTTATTTTTTATTAACTTTATATTCAATTTTTTACATCGTTATGCTGATGAATGAACTTTATTTGATAATACTGGCCTACCTGATTGGATCAATTCCATCCTCGTTGATTGTTAGCCGATCTCAATTTAACATTGATATTCGTGACTATGGCAGTGGAAATGCAGGAGCCACAAACACATTTAGGGTGCTGGGTTCTAAGTGGGGCACCTTGGTAATGATAATGGACATGCTCAAAGGTCTAATTGCAGTTAAGCTGGCATTGCTTCTGCCTTATTACATAGGCAATGAATTTGAAAGAACGAATTTTCAGATTGGATTAGGTTTGGCTGCAGTATTGGGTCATATTTTTCCCATTTGGGCAGAGTTTAGGGGAGGCAAGGGCGTTGCTACATTGTTTGGATTAATAATTTCTATATCTCCTTGGACAGCATTAAGTTGTGTAGGGGTATTTGTAGTTGTACTTTATCTCACTCGCTTTGTTTCGCTTAGTTCTATTTTGGCCAGTATGGCTTTTCCGGTTTTCATCCTGGTGGTATTCAATGTAGATAATATAGCTTACCGAATTTTTGCAATTGCGGTTGCCCTTTTGGTTGTGATGACCCACCAAAAGAACATTGGTCGTCTTTTATCAGGTATCGAAAACAAAGTACCTATCTTCAAAAATCGTGATAGGCGAAGGTCTAAACGAAACTGATCTGGTTTCTTCGAGAATTTCTGTTTTGTTTATTATTTATTTAAATTCTTTTCAATTATTTTAACATTTTTGTGGAAAAAATGTTAATTTTATCCTCCCAACAAAAATTACCAAGCATGCTTGTCAACATTTTTGAAAGACTTGAACTTTGTGATGAAAAGAACCTACTTATTCAAGGAATTCCTTCAACACTTGAAAAACATTTTACCAAGTTATCTTTTGCCAAAAATGTGACTCCCTTACTGAAAAGCAGGAAAATAGAGTTTGCTTTGGTCTTTGCACTTAATTATACCCAATTGAATGTCATTTTAAAGGAAGTAATTCCTGCCCTAAAAGCCCAGGGAAAACTTTGGATTGCTTATCCAAAGCCTACATCTAAAATTGTAAGTGACCTGAACAGGGATTGTAATTGGGACTGCCTCTGTACAAAGGGATTTGGTAAAATTGACGAAGTGGTTATTGATCATGTATGGACTGCCATCAGGTTTTGTACATCCAGAATTGTTTCCAATCAAACTGAAATCGATCTTGATACCATGAGTCTTGATGCAACAGTAAAAGACGTAGTAGTTAAACCTTCACGAACCTCTTATAGCGCAATCGAAACTGCTATTTCTTAGTTTTCTAATTTAGCTGTTCTGTAAATTTTATAAGCTCATCAACAGTCTGTAATACTGTTGAACCACTGGGTGTCTTTTCTACTGATTTAAAACCCGGACCAGCACAAAATACCTTGCAATCTTTTGTAACCTCGGAGAGGTTATTTATATAATGATTAATATCCAATTCTATAAAATTTGTAATCATATAAATAAATAGTAATGTAGGGACTGGTTTTTCTATTCCCATTTTTTCCGGACAAAAAAGAATGATTTTTTGGTTTACCTTTTAAAATTTCTATATCTCGGATGTTAAAAAACTGCACAGATTATTTTTAATCCTTGGATATAACCAATCATGTTAAAATTTTACTGAAGAAGTAGTGATAATAGTAAAATCCTGCTTTTATGTTACATTTGGATACCAAAAGAATTAAACAATGAGTACTGGTTGGTTCATATTTATACTTGCGACCCTTGGTTTTCACATCGGGCTATTTGGAATGTTTAAGAAAGCCGGTATGGACGGTTGGAAAGCGTTGGTACCATTTTACAATACATGGTTGATTGTAAAGAAAATGGAATTAAAAATATATTGGTTCTTTTTTCAACTTATTCCAATCGTTGGACAATTCATAACCATATGGATATTAATAAAATTTGTTGAACATTTCGGTCGCTTTTCTTTTTTACATCATGCAGCAACAGTGTTCGTTCCTTTTATATATTTCCCTTATATGGGTTTCTCAGTTAACGAAAGATATGCAGGTATTCCTGTGGTAAAAAATTATCAAAAGTCTGCCACAAGAGAATGGATAGATGCTGCAGTATTTGCAATTGTAGCGGCAACCATTATTAGGACATTCATTTTTGAGGCCTATGTAATTCCAACGGGATCTATGGAAAAGACTTTGTTGGTGAATGATTTCCTTTTTGTTAGTAAAACCAGTTACGGACCACGAACTCCCAATACACCTTTGTCTTTTCCTTTTGTCCATCATACTTTACCTATTGGCACATCGAAATCTTATTTGGAATGGATCAAACTTCCATATAATCGTTTTCTTGGAAGTCCCGTTCAAAGAAATGATGTAGTTGTTTTTAATTATCCGGTAGGGGATACGGTAATTAGGGAGTACCAGTCTGAAGTAAATTATTATGATTATTTGAGGGCCTATGAATCTAGAGGGGGCACCAGAGAAATGCTATTTGCTGAAAGAGATGATATAGTAGTTCGTCCAGTTGATAAACGCGAAAATTTCATCAAGCGTTGTGTAGGTATTGCAGGGGATACTCTATTGTTAAAAGATGGCTTTCTTTATGTAAGTGGTACCAAAAATCCTATCCCTCCAGCTTCTGAAATGCCTTATTATGTGACACTCGATGGGAAAGGTTTTTTTTCAGATGAATTTATCAAAGACGAATTAAACATAGATCCTAATGACCCAGATCAGAGAGACCTGATGCAGTTGCAGGATAGTCCAAATACCTACAGGTTAACACTAACTCCTTCTCAATTGGCACAAGTAAAATCATTTTCATTTGTTGTTCCCGGTTCTGTTGTTCCAGATTTAAATACGAGCGGATTTGGTAACACCTTTCCTTACGATACCAGCAATTTCAAATGGAGCGAAGATAATTTTGGACCAATTTGGGTGCCTAAAAAAGGAGAAAAAATTGAATTAAACTCAAAAAATAGTAGTCTATATAAAAGGGTTATTCAAGTATATGAGAACAACGACTGGAAAGAAATTGATGGCAAGGTGTTTATCAATGGAAAGGAAACAAACCACTATACATTCAAAATGGATTATTTTTGGTTGATGGGTGACAACCGTCATAATTCTCAGGATTCTAGATTTTGGGGATTCGTTCCTGAAGATCATATTGTTGGTAAAGCCACACTTATTTGGTTCAGTTGGCAGAATGGGCCAAGATGGTCGAGAATATTTAAAAGCATTCATTAATAAATTGTAAGCAATGGAAATAGGGAGAATTGAAATTACATTCAAAAAATACCATGCAGTAGGTGAATTAGCTCCCGGAGATATTGCTTTAATTGGAAAGGCAAAACTCCTGGCTAAATCTGCTTATGCTCCGTATTCAAAATTCAGGGTTTCTGCTGTTGCTTGTATGAGTGATGGTTCTTTTGTTGAAGGGACTAACCAAGAGAACGCTTCTTACCCAATTGGACTTTGTGCTGAGCGTGTATTACTTGCTGCAGCATCTTCTATAGCACCTGGACTTTCTATAACTACCATGGCAATTACCTATGAAAGTGATGAGGTTAATACCATAGCTCCAATTGCCCCCTGCGGTATTTGCAGACAATCCTTGCTAGAGTTTGAATCTAGGTTTGGTAATTCGATGCGTATACTGCTAACCGGCACAGAAGGTCTCGTATATGAATTTGAATCTGTTTCAGCTTTACTGCCCTTGGGGTTTAAGGCCAAGCACCTTGGTAGGTAGTTTATTAATTTTTATTGATCTCTCCAGTTAGGAAGTGTAATCTGTTTACTGCTACCTGTGCAAGGAATTGTGCATTGATGTATCTGTTTTCTGCTTCAATCAAACTCAATTGAGCTTGTCTGAGTTCTATTGAATTGCTCACCAGTTTTCTAAATCTTTCCGTGGAGATCATGTTGTTCTCTTCGGCAAGTTTTACATTATCCTCCTCTATTCTGGTTATTTCTATTGCATTTTGATAATCTTGGTAGGCAATGAGTAAATCCCTTTGTAGAGAAATTTTTAACTGTTCTATCTGAAGGTCTTGCCTTTTTTCTTGAATTGAATTTGCCTTTAATTGTGTTTTGTTTGCATTGCCATTGAAAATAGGGACACCTAAACCTATTCCAATATTTGGACCGAAAGTTTGATTAGTTAAAAAGAATCCTGCTGTTGATCTTTGTTTATTTAAAATCGTATTTGAGTTTAGACTCAATACGGGCAGGCGTTGCGAATTGATGATTTTTCTATCATTTAGAATATTTTGTCTTTCCTGTTGCGCCATCAGCAATTGGTAGTTTTGCTTCTCTAAAAGAGATTCCAATTTGCTAAATTCAATGTTTGGGAGTTCAAATTTTTCTTCTATTGCAAAAAATGGTTCATCAAACTTTCGTTTTAGCAATGCATTCATATTTGCAACAGTAGCGGCAACTTCTGTATTGATGTTCTCCAGGTTAACTCTCTGTGCATTTAAATCAATTTCAGCTTGCAGCATATCGGTCTTGGCGCCACTCCCTATGTTAAATCGAGTTTCAGCAATTTTGTATCTTTCTTCCGATAACGTAATGATTGCTTTTGTGGCAATGATTTGTTTGTTCAGTCTGATGAGGTTGTGATAGATATTGGAAACATCAAAAACAATTTGATCAATTTGTTGGTCTAAGGCGATTTCTCCCATTTTTTCAATGACTTCAAATCTATCTTTTGTTGCTCGTATTCTTTTGCCATTGTAAATTCTCCAACTTATACTTAAGTTTGAATTGATACTGCTGTTGGACACATTATTTCGTTGAATACTGCTGCCATTTGCTAGTTTTTGGTCAATGTTTGTAATCGCTTCAGTGTTTGAAACGTTAGCAGCAACGGTAGGTAGAGCACCTGCATTTCCCCAGTTGTTATTAATTTGAGCAATTTCTAAATCGGATGAAACAATCTGGATCTGTAGATTCTGTTTGATTGCTAAATCTATTGATGCGCCCAATGAAAAATTATTTTCTTGTGCATCTGCAAACACAACAAAAAGTAGACCTAACAAAGCCAATTTAAATTTCATGCGACGTACTTTTTTTTCTGGAAATATAAGCGTAGAGTGATGGTACTACAAAAAGGGTTAGTACCAGTGAGAAGAGTAGACCTCCAATAATCACAACTCCTAAAGGAATCTTACTTTTTCCTGCTGAACCTATTGCAAGTGCAATAGGAAGTGCACCCAATGCAGTTGCAAGTGTTGTCATCAAAATCGGTCTTAACCTGGCAACTGAAGCTTCAACTACAGATTGAATTTTTTGAAATCCCTGTTCTCTCTTTTGATTGGCAAATTCTACTATTAAAATACCATTTTTGGTTACCAACCCAATTAACATAATGATACCTATTTGAGAGAAAATATTGATTGATTGTCCAAAAATGAATAAACTCAATACAGCTCCTGCCAAAGCAAGAGGCACCGTGATCATGATAATGAATGGGTCTACAAAACTTTCAAATTGCGCTGCAAGGATTAGGAAAATCAATACAAGTGCAAATAAGAATGCACTTTGCGTATTTGAAGAACTTTCAGCGAAATCTCTTGACGTTCCACTTAAACTGGATGAAAACGATTCATCCAATACTTTTTCAGATATTTTATTCATTTCTGCAATACCATCTCCAATTGTTTTTCCTGGAGCTAATCCTGCTGAAATTACTGCACTTTTTAATCTGTTATAATGGAAGATGGTGGGAGGGTTGGATGTCTCAGCAATTGAAACTAAATTATCCAATTGGACCAATTCTCCATCTCTGCTTCTCAGGTAAAATGATTTTAGATCGAGTGGAGCATCTCTGTCTTTTCTGTCTACTTGCCCAATAACTTGGTATTGTTTTCCATTTCTAATAAAATATCCAAAACGTCTACCGCTTAATGCCAGTTGAAGCGTATTTGAAATATCCAAAATAGAAATCCCAAGTTCACTTGCTTTTAAGCGGTCAATTGTAACCTGTAACTCTGGTTTATTGAATTTCAAATTGACGTCGTTTCCTTGAAATACCGAACTTTTAACTACTTCATCCATAAAGAGGGGAACCTTTTCTTTCAATTTGTCGAAATTCAAATTTTGTAGTACAAATTGAACAGGGAATGACCCTCTTCCACCTTGTCCAACTGAAATAGTTTGTTCCTGAATTAGCAACACACGTACGTTGGTAAAGTCTTTAAAAATTCCATTCAGGTTTTGGGTAATCTCATTCTGGCTTCTCTTTCTCTCTGATGCATCTACCAGTCCCATACTGATTGTAGCATTATTTCCACCCCCGGAACCACCAAACCCAGGAGCAAATGAAAGCACTACATT
>CAMDFC010000018.1 GCA_945897185.1 Chitinophaga pinensis
TTTTTAATAGACCATCTTTAGAAGAAACTGGCAAAGGTTTTCCTATAGCCTTTTTTATCTTTTGGTTACTCACCACATATGATTCCGTTAGCTTTTGTAGCCTTTCGGTTGTAAGCGGTAATCGAAGAATATCTCCTAATTTAGAAAGAACTTGAATCAAACCATTTGAGACATTCCAAATCCTTGGTTTTTTATTTTGTGATTCAGCCAAAATCGAAATTACTTCATTGGTAGAAAGTGCCTCATCATCTGCCACATTGTAAATTCCTGATGGTATGTCTTCGTTGTTGATGAGCTCTTTGAAAATGAACATTAAATTATCGATACTACAAAAGGATCGTTTATTATCAAAAGCCCCAAGTGGCCAAGGAATATTTTTTGAAACAAGCTTATACAATAAATTTAAATTTCCTTTATTTCTAGGCCCATGAATCATACAAGGCCTTAGCACATAAACTCTTTTCCCTTTTGGCATTTCTTTTGAGAAAATGTATTGTTCGGCCAATAACTTACTCTTACCATAGTGGGTTACTGGGTTGGGATGGTATTGTTCCGTCAATTCTCCTGATACTTCGTCTGCGACAGCTTTGACAGAGCTTAGCGTGATAAAAACCTTTGCTTCTGAAGCAAGAAAAGCATCAAATACTTTTTTGGTTAGTTCTGTATTGACTTCGTAGTATTCTTGTGTTTCAGAGGTGTTTTTAAGGTCGTGAGCCTTGCCGGCGAGGTGGATAACGACTTCAGCACCATCAATATTCGATTCCTTGCCTCTTAAAGTAACACGAGTAACTTCATTTTTAACATAATTTAAAAATGAAGTACCAATAAAACCTGATGAACCCGTTAGATAAATCATTTTCCAAAATCATCTTGTAATCGAACAATATCATTTTCATCTGAAGGATTATCTGCATCGGTATGTTGCCAAATCTCAGCCACGACCGCATAATCTTCTAAACCGACAAGACGGTGACGCTCCCCTTGAAGTAATGTAACCATTGTGCCAACATTTAATATTTCTAATTCATTTTCAGAATCAGTATTACTTCTTGCTACTCCTGCCTGACCTTGAACGACACGCCAAATTTCTGCTCTTCTGTGATGGTATTGCCAAGATAATCTCATAGTAGGTGCTACTATCAGTATTTTCGGACTCAACTTGCCTGATATTTTCAAACTTGAAACATCCAGACCATCAAAATATACATCCGCAAAACATTGAGCCTGGTCTTCTGCAATTACAAAAAAACCACCCCAAGGTCGGTTATGGTCTTTATCAACAATCCTAAAATGTTGTTCTTCTAACTCTCTTTGAACTAAACTAAATATCATAAAAACTTAAGACCAATTATACTCTTTAACTTCATTATATACTTTCCTAATACCTTCTTCCAAAGTAATACTAGAACGCCAACCTAGGTCGGTTAACTTAGATACATCCATTAACTTCCGTGAAGTACCATCAGGCTTGGAAGTGTCGGTCAGAATTTCACCCTCAAATCCAACAATCGTCTTCACTAATTGCGCTAGATCAATAATGGAAATATCCTCACCTACACCAATATTGACCAAGCCGCTCCCATTATAATTCTCCATTACAAACAAACATGCTGAAGCGAGATCATCCGCATGTAAAAACTCTCTTTTGGGAGCACCAGTACCCCAAATTGTTACGGATATTTCACCGTTACGCTTAGCGGTTATAAACTTTCTGAGAAGTGCTGGCAATACATGTGAATTGGTTAGGTCATAATTATCATTTGGGCCATACAAATTGGTAGGCATTACTGAAATAAAATTACAACCGTATTGTGCACGGTATGCATCGCACATCTTTACTCCAGCAATTTTTGCTATGGCATATGGTTCATTGGTATCTTCCAGTAAACCTGTCAATAAATATTCTTCTTTTAAAGGTTGCGATGCTAATTTGGGATAAATACAAGAAGACCCTAAAAACAAAAATTTTTTAACCCCATTTAAATAGGAATGATGAATCACATTCGACTGAATCATCATGTTCTCGTAAATGAAATCCGCTCTAAAAGTGTTATTCGCAACAATACCTCCGACTTTGGCTGCAGCTAAAAAAACATACTCCGGTTTTTCAATGGCAAAGAAATTAGCAACGTCTTGTTGATTTCGTAAATCCAATTCAGAAGACGTTTTTAATAGAAAATTACTATAGCCTTTTGATTGCAAAGCACGTAACATGGACGAACCTACCATCCCGCGATGCCCAGCAATATAAATTTTAGATGATTTGTCCATGAAATCGATTTGAGAATTTAAGAAGCTCTAAAGCCAGTTTTTTTAAGCATCATATCCTTTTTCACTCGATCTACATCCATTGCTACCATTTCTTGAACCAATCCAGATAAATCATATTTTGGTCTCCAACCTAACTGCGTTTTTGATTTAGTCGGATCTCCTATGAGTAAATCCACCTCAGTAGGTCGAAAATACTGTGGATCAACAGCTATCACTTGTTTACCAATTTCTAATTGAAACTCTGGATTAGAACAAGACGCAACAAACCCTTTTTCATTAACACCAAGTCCTTTGAATTCAATTGTAATTCCAACTTCTGCAAATGCCATGCGCACGAAATCCCGTACATAGGTTGTTTTACCCATTGCAATTACATAATCATCGGGGTGATCTTGTTGTAAAATGCGCCACATAGCCTCTACATAATCTTTAGCATGCCCCCAGTCGCGTTGTGCATCTAAATTACCTAAATACAAACAGTCTTGTTGACCTAAAGCAATTGCTGCCGTGGCCATCGTAATTTTACGAGTGACAAAGGTTTCACCTCTACGCGGCGACTCATGATTGAACAATATCCCATTACAAGCAAACATATTGTATGCCTCTCTATAGTTTTTCGTTATCCAAAAACCATAAATTTTTGCAGCACCATATGGGGAACGGGGATAAAATGGAGATTTCTCGTCATAAAGTCCTTTTTCATTCTTGTTCTCCGCCAAACCCCCATACAATTCAGAAGTGGAGGCCTGATAAATTCGTGTTTTGTTCTGTAGCCCTAAAATACGAACAGCCTCTAAAATACGCAAAGTCCCTAAACCATCTACATTGGCTACATATTCTGGAGAATCAAAAGAAACCTTTACATGACTCATAGCGCCCAAGTTGTAGATTTCATCAGGTTGTACTTCTTGAATAATTCGTATAATGTTAGTAGAATCGGTTAAATCGCCATAATGCAATTTAAAATTGACATGACTCTGATGTTGATCTTGATAAATGTGATCAATCCTTTGGGTGTTAAAAGAGGAAGCTCTTCTTTTAACACCATGAACCACGTATCCTTTTTCTAATAATAATTCTGCTAGATAAGAACCATCTTGACCAGTGATTCCTGTAATAAGGGCTATTTTCATTTCAGTTTTTTTTCTAATTTCTATATAATCTTGATTTACAAATCATCATATGTAAAAAATTCTAGCTAAATATCTAAGACCATTCGATAATATATTGAACAAATATATATTATTTATTCAATATATTACTATCTACTTTAAACAATCATAATTCGTCTTAATATTCTTAAGATTTGAAGAACCATAAACTACATAATCAAGCGGTAATTTTTTAATATAATGTAGCGATTCTTGAATGTTACTAGCACCACCACTAGACATAATACTCATTCCCATTTTTTTGTAGAGTGATTCTTTGAATATTAAACCTTCAACCTCATTTAAAGAAGGAAACACATTAAATCCATCTTTATTTATGTTAAAACAAGTAATTAATTGGCTCTGTAAATTCGAGTCAAATTTAGATATAACTTTGTCCAACAATAAAGGATTCAAGGTAATTAAACCAGGAGAATAACCTTTTGCAATGAGTGACTTGCAGAATGATTCAAGTAAATCATATCTCTTCAAGCCTAATAATAAATCAGTTACTATGTTCTGCAAATATACAAAACTACCGTTCTTCAAATTTTTGGGTATTTCTAAATCCAGAATAAGTGGCAGGATGTACTTTATATTTCCTGTAATTAAAAAAGTAGGAAAATGTAAAAAAATACTTCTGAAAGACGACTTACTAAAAACATATTTCAGCAGCATTGACATGCCACCCTCATTTACCATTGAAGCAAATTTATGTGGATATGGAACACTATAGTGAATTTCACCTTTATAGGCCTTGGAAACACTATTGGTAATATCATATCCTCGAAGATTCGAGTTCATCATAAACCCTGATAAGCCCACATCCATAGAGGCATCTATAAAAGAAATTATAGTCTTATTATCACTAAATATATCTTTGGTTTTATCCCCTTTGTCAATATCATTGTGGTTAACCCCAAAAAACTGATTATCGCCTAAAATTTGTTTCATCGAGTAATGAGATTTTTGATGACTTGTCTTGTAATTAATGCGTCACTGAGGTTGGAGATAGTATTCCTTGAGCCAATAAAATCTTGCATTTGACTCGTAAACTCAACACCTCGTAAATAGAATGGAACTTTCTCAGCTAAATCAGCTACAGATATTCTTCTTGATAAAATAGTATTAGTAAAAAGTTCAACTTTTTGTTGATCAAATCTAATTATGGTGCCATCTTTCATGGTAATGACAAACTTAAACACTGGCTTCCTGTAAGCTTTATTTACCCAATCAAAATGAAAATAATACTTGATTGATTTATCCTCTAAATCAGCAATTAATATGTCATCTACATCAGAAATGATTGACTGTGATTGTTTATTAATTATAGTTGGATTAGACACGCCAAATATATGAACACATAAATCAATTATATGTGCACCAACTTCATTAGTTACTCCTGAATAAACCCCATTTCTCCAACCTTTGGGTTTTTGTTCAATTGTATTACTAAAATAGAATCCCTCAACATTAGCTACCTCTTCTATGTTTATAAATTCCTTAACCCACTTAACAATTGGATTAAATCGAAGTACATATCCAATTGCAATATCTTGACTAAAATTTAAAGTCCTTGAGAAATCATCATTCAAACCTCCGAAAGGCTTCTCCACAAAAATACTAGGAATCTCGTTCCTCACACAATTCTCGAGTATTGGAACATGAAACATAGGAGGGGTACACACCAAAGCATAATCAAAAGATTCATTTAATCCTTTATCATTACCTATAATTCTTATATTTAAATTCCTCTTTGCAAAATAATTTACTTTCTTGTCTGGATCCACAAAAAGAAAATCTGCATTCTCAATTAATTGATTTAAAATAGAATAATGGGTCAATCCCATTCTACCGAAACCGTAAATGATAAATTTCTTACTCATTTTCATTTTTTTATTGCCTTAAAAATAAAATCTGTGTGTTCACATCAATATGTAAGCTCCCTCAATTAGAGTGAGCAGAACTTCATATGGTAGTCCACGGATTGTAATAGTCCCCTTTTGTCCAACCAGTGATTGACTCGTTTAAGTTTACTCATGCTGCTTTTAGGTAACAATCAATGGGTTTCTCTCTGTTATGGCAGTAAGCGTTCGGCCTATAAGTGAACAGCTCCTGTCTCACTCCGAATAGGGAGTTCAATTTGCATGCAATGAGTTTACTGGCTTACTCAAGAGCTATAGCCCCGTGATTCAAAGCATGAGCCGAAAAGGGTACTGTTGGGATAAAAGCTGTCACTGAAAGCTATTTCAAAAGCCTCAAAGTGGGGTGCGTTTACCAAACACATTATGCGAATCGCCGTGAGGCAGAACTGGATATTTTTCAGTGGATTGAAACCTGTTACAACAAAAAAAGAAGACATTCAGAATTTGGCAATTTAACCATCGACGAGTTCAATCAATAAAACCAAAATAAATGTACCACTTAACTTTCTGTCCGGACTTGATTAGGAAGTCCAGCGTACTAATTTTAGTATTGACGTTATTTGGTCTATGAAATGGGACACCACTTTACTAAATTTTTCAACAAGTATTAATCAAATGTATTACACTGCACTCTACTTGTTGAAAATACAATGAATTTGTATTGGTCTGGTAAAGTTGTCCCAGCGAATTTTGTATTTCGGTACTCTTTGGGCAAGCTAAATCATTTTTGAAAGACGCCTTTAGTTTGATATTATGTAAGGATTACATTGCAATTTTTTATCTGTGCCCACGCAGTGCAAAAACTGATTTAGTTAGGTATTATTCCGTAGGATTATTCGATACATTTCTTATATAAGGTTACAATACGTTTCCAGTTATACCGATTTTGTGCTATTCTTCGCATATCATGTCCAAGCTTGTCAAGATCATTCTTTCTTAGGTGCTTAAGGATGATTATCAGAGACTCGACATCGCCAAAATAAAATGATTTCTCTTCAGTTGTCGAACGGTTAGTTTCAACATCAAAGCATATTATCGGCAAACCAATATTCATAGCTTCAACAAGAGATGGTGCAGTACCACAAAGAGAATGTGTATGGAAGTATATCTCACCATTACCCCTTATTACGTTAAGATAGTCCAGATCATAAACAGCATCCTGTAGAAAAATATTAGGATATTTTTCGTAGTTGTCAAATTTCAATTTTATTCCATAATCAGAAATATTCCAGTTTGATACGACAACTAAATTTCTTTCAGGTATTTGCTTATATGCTTCTATTAGGAGGTGAATATTCATATCCTCCTGTGCCCGAGAGACCGTCACATCATATTTAGTCTCCAGAAATGGGAATTTAACTATCAATTCGTCTGTTATAGGCCTGCGAGTCGCATGATCACCACCATATTCAGCTAATACACTATCAATATTGTAAGTATCCTTTACATAATCCTGCAACACCTGGTTATCAACAACTACTACATCCGAGAATCGTATGCATAACTTTTCAAACCATTTTTTAATTGCTATCTCGAGAGCTGCGAGGGATTTTTTTCCACGAACCTTTTTCCATTCGATCCCACCAATATTAAAAACTATCTTTTTCTTAAAAAAAACACGGAAAGGAAACGCAATTGCTCCTGAAAATCCCAGAATGACAAGTACATCTGAAGTAAACAGTGCATGTATTATTGACCATGCATCATATAACATAGACTGCCAGCCATTTGCCTTTAAAGGCACATAGACAAGATTTGAATTATGATATCGCTTTAGTGTTTTATCCTTTGAAACTCCCGAACAGTATACTATCAGGTCATACTCCGTATTCAGATAAATAGCTAAGTATTCCGCGAGTGTCTCAAATCCGCCGTATTTAGCGGGAATACCGTTGGTCCCGATAATGGCAACTTTCTTTCGATGCATTAAGGCAGATAGTTTGAGTAATAATCCTTAATATATTCTTTTAAAGATACTCTCCAATCACGCATAAGATTGAGGTTCCGAATTCGTAATTTCCTGTTATCTATACGTTCGTTTGGCGGTCTTTTAGCAAAGTATATATCTTTAAAATGGTCTGATTTCACCGGAGTGATCTTTACCCTGGATTCTAAATTGAGTACTTTAAGCAGTTCAATAGTAACATCAAGCCTGCTTGTTTGGCCTTCGCAAACCATATTGTATAAACCCCAATATTCTTTTCGGATAAGTTCTTTGACATTTTTAGCAAAATCCTGAGTATAGGTAGGGGTACCATCTTTATCATCAACAATAAAAAGTTCCTCCTTGCCTTCCTTTAATTGTTTCATGATTTTTTGTATGAATTTTTTATCTTTCGAAGGCCCTGCTCCCATCATCCACCCTGCCCTACATACCAAAAAGCGTTTTGCATTAGTTTCAACAAATTTTTCGGCCATATACTTAGAACGGGCATATACACCTAATGGATTAGGAGTATCCCAATCATCATACAGCTCTTTCTGGCCATCAAAAATCCCGGCAGTGCCGATATAGAGAATCGGGATATCCAGATCATTTGCTATACTAACGGCCGTTTCCACAGACAATGTGTTTGTGGCATACGTGTCATCTGCATTTTTTTCACAAAATTCCAGATCTGTATATGCCCCTAGGTGGAATAAATAATCCGGTTTAAACTGCTCAACATCTTTCCTGTAAGATTCTGCATCTCTAAAATCCAGAAAGGATAACCATGATTCATTAACGTCTTTGTCAACGCACTTTAGCTCGTAGTCGTTTGCAAATTGTTTGTGAAAAGCCTCACCCAGCATTCCTCCGCAACCTGCTATATAAATTTTCTTTTTCATATTTTCTCTTAACCTTTATTTATTAATTTTTTATAGATACACATTAATTGCTGAGCTACTGAGAATATATCCAACCCTTTTTCAAAGATCTTCTCTCTTGACGAAAATCCGTTAAATTCCAACGCATCCCTGGAGAGTATAGCCAATTCATCAGCCTCAAAAGTACTAGAAATAAAACACCCGGCTATATCCGACATTAGTTCTTTAACATTTCCGACCGGTGTAGATACAACAGGAGTATTACAAGCCAGGCATTCTTTGACAGAATTTGGTGATCCTTCAAAATCCGAAGTCAGAACATGCAAATCTGAAGCAACTATATAATATGGCATCAGATCTCGCCGTGTATTTGTTAATATCAGTGGCTCAATATTCTTGAATTGGAACTGGTTATTGAGTATCTCTATGACTTGGTTAAACCTGTCTATTCGTTTTTGTGGCCTGATGTTATTTGATGAAAAAAAGAGAATATATCTTTTCTGCCTGTCTAACCCAAGTTTGTCTTTGCAAATAAGCCGGTCATTCGGTGTGAAAAATTCCGTATTAACACCATTGGGTAAATAAACAGTTTTTTCATGAATAATTTCAGGAGATTTATTCTTAAGGATTATAACATCAAAAAATGCATTTAACAGCTTGAACAGCAATGCCCCGCCTTCTTTTACTGGTGTGTTTTGATAGGACATGACGCATTTAGAATTAAACGCACCGCCCGACAAAACTAAAATCAAAGCGCTAAAGCTATGATGACAATGTATGACATCATATTTATTACGTTTTAAATGCCTCCGAAGATTAAAAATTGCTTTAAAGTATTGGGATTTCCCCCGCTCCTTTCCATTGATAAAGAAAACTTCGGTTTCGGCTCGCTGGGATTGAAGAGACTCTATTTGTTCCTTAACAAAAATACCAAATACGGGATACTTAAGAGTAGGATAATTATTTGTTACATGAAGGATTTTCATTATATGATATAATATCGGATCAATACGCTAACGACTTATATACATCAATAAATTCAGACCCCATTTTATTTATAGAGAATCTTTCCTCGATTATACTTAAGCCTTTTTTCCCAAAATCATCAGCGATGTGCTGATTATCAATAAGATAAAGTAGCTTTTTTTCGATTTCCGGGAGATCGTCATTAGACAGGATATAGCCGGATTCCCCGTGACTAACAAGCTCTTTAGTACCGCCATGTCCGGTAACTATTACGGGTTTTTTTAGCGCCATATATTCCATTACAGCATTAGAAATCCCCTCGAAAGGAGTAAACAAAACGCCAATATTTGCGATGCCAATTAGTTGTTCCACCTCTTTCACAGGACCGGTAAGTAATACATTTTCGATATTTTCATTAACCAAGCGCTTTCTGATATGATCCAGTTTTTTACCCCCGCCTAGCGCAACGAAATTAATATCTTTTCTTTTCAACGAAACACTTTGGGCGAGATCAATAAAAAGATCATTGCATTTATTTATATTAAATGCTGCAACCATTACAACTACAAACGGAACATCAATTCCCCATTTTTTTTTAATTTCTGCAGAATCGTACCTGTGTGAAAACCGCCCCAATCTTATACCATTATGGATGACCCGGGCTTTGGGAGAACTTATGTGATATGCTGCTAATCCGGCATAAGAGTTGGCAAGAACAGAATCAGCAAACAGTACATTCAGTTTAAAAATAAGTTTTGAAAAAATCCATCCATCTTTTTGTGGTCTTGCATCTGTTATCATGCTTGTAATAAGCATCGTCTTATTAATAAATTTTGATGGTATAGCATAAAAAGTTTCCATGATACCCCACGCATGAATAATATCGGGTCTTATATCGTTGCAAATTCTGTTAAATTTAAAGAAGATACTAATGTCTTTTTTTTGCCAAAATCTTTTTATTATTATAATTTTTTCAAACAGATCTGCTTCGATATGGTAATGAATCTTATCATTCATCAAAACCAAAAATAATCTATACTTGGAATTTGCCTTAAGATAATGTGCCAATTCCAACAATCTACGCTCCTTCCCGCCGGGGCCCAAAGAATAAATAAAAAAAAGTATCTTCATTTTAAATATTGTTGCTCTTCTTTGTTATTACGGGTTTATTGATATATCCTCCTGATGCAACATAAGCAAATATAAGCCATATTATTTTAGACTCGAATATTTGCCCAGTAAGAAGTATCCCAATTATTGGAATGAAAAGTATGACTGGCAGTATTTCATTATTTTGATCTTTAGTCATGCTTGCTCGCTTCCATAGACGAAATATAAAAAGCAAAAGGAATGCAGTTCCTACTGCACCAGTGTAACATAGCGCTTCTATAATACCATTATGAGGGCTGACCATCCCGATACTGCCGAAAAGTATCTCCATCTGATTGACGTATCCTGTAATTCCAATTCCAATTACAGGACTATCTAGTATAAGCGGAAGTATCAATACCCAGAGATAATCCCTATCGCCCAGGTCCCCGGAACTTAATGATCCGGATAACCGTGAAGCAATAATCTCATTTGTTGCCAGATCTGCAAAAACGCTTCCTACCACCAGGAACCCAACGATTACAATTACAATTTTTCTAGCTGCAGACTTTGATTTCCACAATAAAAAAAAACTTAAGAGCCCTAAAAAACTACTCAGAAAAGCAAGCCGGGATCCCGTAATAACCATAACAAAAAATAAAAATGGCAGGAGCAAAATTAGCATTAACCGATTTATACCCCAACCGCTTTTATTTTCAAAAATCAAAGACGCAACCATAAAAATTGCACAGGTTAGATTTAAACCAATATTATTCTGATTATCTCCAAGTATAGAAATCCTTCCATCTAAAGAATTATCAATCTCAATATTTAGAAAGTAAAATACCGTTAATAAAAACGCGCTTAGCATGAATGCTAGAAAACACTTATAGATGACTCTTGGATCTCTACTAAAATGATTCGTACCTAAAACAAAAAGCAATATGTTGAGAAATAGCAATACGTCAAAAAAGGGATATGAGATAGCACCCTTGTTAATAAAACTTACAACTGTCAATATAGAAAAGTAGATAAGTATAGGAAGGAAAACCTTTTTGTACTTTTTAAACGAAAAGAAAAAACCAAATTCAAAGAGCACAGTGAACAAATAAAAAATGACTGTTATTTTAGTTACCAAAAAGTCTACGTCGGTATTAAAAGGTTTCCAACGTTCAAACGGAACAGAAAAGAACAGCAGGTACAGGGCGAAATTCTGTAACTTATTTAAACTGCTTTTATAAGTCATCCAGCAATTGCTTTAACTACATCCATTGCTTATACCACATTTGAAACTGGATTAATTTCCAAATAATCGTCTCGTCTTTTAACTTGTTGGCCAGGAATAAATTCTTGAGATTTTGCATGTAAGGAACTTGAAAGAAACCGGCCTCTTTTATATTTTCTGTTCTAAAATTATCCTCTATCAGCCAAATCAAATCTGCTTTAAGCCATTTCGAAAGAGGTATCGAAAACCCGCTTTTGGGCCGGGCCATGAGTGATTTGGGAATGTAGTTGTGAACAATATCCCGAAGAATCATTTTTTGAGTTGCCCCATATTTAAACTCAGTAGGGAGCTGGGCAGCAAACTCGATGATACGCTGATCGAGAAAAGGTTCACGCCCTTCTAAAGAGACTGACATAGTTGCCCTATCAACCTTCGTCAGGATATCATTTTGCATATACATTTGGTAATCTATAGCAAGCACTTTCGATATAGTATCCCTGAAACCTCCGAAGTCACCGTCATAGGCTGAAGGTTGATTATGATAGGGATCAATAAATAAAGAATCTCTTACAAATCTATTAAGCAGGAAATATTCTTTAAATATCTTTTCCGAGGTAATATTGTGATTATTCTTGTATATACGAGCTATGACATCTAATTTATGTTTTAAATTTAGCTTCGAAATCGGTAAAACTGCAGCGGTTAGTCCTGAAACATATCCAGCTATCGGGCGCAATGCCCCCGAAATCATATTTAATTGCGCCAGGCGATCAAGATAAGATTTGTAAATTGAATACCCGGCAAATATTTCATCGCCTCCGTCTGCAGACATTGAAACGGTGACACTTTCCCGTGCAAACCGGCTAACCAATATTGTTGGTACAGCGGAGCTATCGGCAAAAGGTTCATCATAAAAATAAGGTAATGTGGGAATTATCTCCTGCGCTTCTTTCATAGTGCAATAATATTCATTATGATCCGTGCCGATGTATTTTGCAATTTCTTTAGCGAAAGGAGCTTCATTATTCCCCATTTCAAAACCTATTGTAAAGGTTTTTATTTTACTATTGGAGCGTGAACTCTGAAGGATCGAAGCCACAGCTGTAGAGTCATAACCACCACTCAAAAATATCCCCACGGGTACATCAGCAACCATCCGGTATTCAAAGGCGGAATGAAGCAATTTGTCGAGTTGGGTTTTAGCCTCTTCATATGAGATCTCCAGTCTGGGCAATTTATAATAATCCTTAACGTCCCAATATTTACTAATTTGTATGCCTTTAGTATCGAGCTTTATAGTCAGAATATGACCAGGGTTCAGTTTCTTACAATTTTCAAAAATACAATTAGGAGCAGCCACATAGCCGAAATCCATATATTGATGGACCGCTTTTACATTGATCTGTTTAACAAATCCGGGATGCTTATGAAACGACTTAAGTTCTGAGCCAAATAGGAACAACTGGCCATCCCAATAATAGTACAAAGGTTTTACGCCTGGTCTATCTCTAAACATTGACAGCTCACGGGTTTGTTGGTTGTAAATAACAAACGCAAACATCCCGATAAACTTCGAGACGCATTCTTTTCCCCATTCATCGAATGCATGAAGAATAACTTCAGTATCAGATTCAGAATTAAATGTATGCCCTTGTGCCCTGAGGTCTTTTTTTATTTCCTGGAAATTATAAATCTCACCATTAAAGACTATACTCAAATGTTTGTAATTCATTGGCTGGTGACCCGCAGGAGACAGGTCAAGAATTGATAATCTCGTATGTCCTAACGCAAGTGTGAAATTAGGCAAATTCAATACATCACCACCTGCATCATCGGGCCCCCGGTGGTTCAGAGTAGAGGTCATTTTTATGAGCTCCGCTTTTCCGCTCAAGCCTTTATAGTCAACAAAGCCACAAATCCCACACATGATTAACTATATTTTAATTATAAAAAAGAAGTAAATTTTCTGATAGTTTTTAATACCGACAGTCCCGATGCACCCATAAGAACCCGTATTAAATATTGTGTCATCTCTTTTGCCAAGATATTTTTATCAAATGACACCGCTTTATAAAAGGCTTTTATTGATTCGAACCTGGAATAACTAATGTAATATAACGCACAGTATAGATATTTCCGGGCAACACTTTTATTTACAGCCTTATCATGAACCGCCTCCGGATATTTGGCAACAAATTTTTCATATATATTATCGATCATTGAAGTCAATAATATCTTCTTTTGTAAGGGAATGGAAAACTGGCTGGACCTCTTTGCGCCTAACCATACATTAACAAAATCGGCGGCACTATGACGGTCACCTGTAACATCAACTATATTATCGATGTATATAGGCGCTGTTCTATTTAAATTCTCTACGCTATAATTACTTGAAACAGATTTTTCATGGGTTCTGAAATCCAGTAGTATCTCATTTAAATTTAAAAGAGTATTTTCCTTTGACAATTTTGACCATAACACAAAGTCCTGACTGGTTCTAAACTGTTCATCATATCCTCCATATTTTTCATGAACGATATCTTTACGAAACATCACGGTAGAATGGATAAAGGGACTGTCGAACATTAGCTGCCAGATGACAGACAACTTTGATGTTTCCTTTTCCTCTGCCCTTGATCGTATAGGTTTTCCGTCACTATCAATTATTCTGGACTGAGCCCCTACCAATATTACTTCCGGATTTAATTCTAAGAATTGAACTTGTCTTTCCAGTCGCAGCTTATATGAAATATCATCGCAATCCTGACGGGCTATATATTGTCCCTTTGCGAGTTTTAGACCAATATTAAGGGATTTTGTGAGCCCAAAATTAGTTTCATTTCTAACAACCGTAATTCTTGGATCCGAGTATGAACGCAAAATTTCATTTGTTTTGTCAGTCGAAGCATCATCTATAATCAAAAAATCAAAGTCTTCATATGATTGCTGCAAAATCGAAATAATAGCTTTATCAAGATAGGTTTCCCCATTGTAGACCGCCATTAAAACAGATACCTTACAATTCTTCATTTAATTAATCAAATCAACTTTTTTTGCTACAATATTACCCTTGCCAAAATATACCAACTCCATATTGCCGGCCTCAATAAAATAGGCTGCAAATTCTTCAGGAGTCAAAAATCGTTGATATGTATGATTTCCATAATAATCAAATGTATTTGTCCAGGTTGTTTTAAAATCAGGCATTAATTCATAATATAAAACTGTCTTGGATTTACGCAAGAAATATCCTATTAGCGGAACATTATTCAAGGCTGCTATCAGGCCTGTAATGAATAACAATTTAAATCTTTCCGTCTGGCTTAGTCTTTTTCTGATCAAATCATAGTAAGATTTGTAAATACTGCCTTTAATTTTAGCTACCGTGGATTTGGTTTCGTCTCTCGTATAGTGTGCTGCTAAAATTTTTCCGCCGAGTTTGAGAGTTCTGAATAACTCTCGAACTGTCATGACCGAGTCCTGGGTATGTTGAATTACACCTTCACAATACACCATATCAAATTGTTCGTTTGCAAAAGGCAATTTGGCTATATCCGCCTGAACACCGACCCAATTACTATTCATTCTTAATTTTCTTGCCACAACTTCGATTGCAGATGATAGGTCAACCGATACAACAGATGCACCAAGTGATAATATATATTTTGACTGATCACCGGCACCGGCACCGGCATCAATAATAACTTTACCAGTAAATTCTGTAGTATCAACTTTGAATTTTTGTGAAACACGCATTTTTAAATCCTCGTCACTTCTCATCATACTATTCCAGGTCCATTGCCATCCAAAACTATCAACAGTCTCTGTTTGTTGGGATGAGTGATTATCTTCAACTGCCACGGGAGGGGTTAAAGAGTATATTTCAAGCCAATCCTTATATTTTACAGCAAGCTCAGGTGATAATCTTACAATACAATCCACTATAGGATAGCCAGTCTCTGTTCCTTGTATTCGCATTGCGCCGCAAATGGGTACACCAGAAGGGGTGCGTGCGGATATAATCGGTTCTAGTGGTTTACCGCTGATGGGATCTTGCCAATTTATTCTGTCGAATAAAGGCGATACTGTTTCATTGTCTCGCATTGATATGACATTATTTATTAAGGAGTAATGATATTCGTTTTTCGAATTTGGTATTTATGATCTTATCAAATAAAGAGGGATATAGAAATCCTGTGAAAAGAATGCCCCAAAGCCTGAAGTTAAAAGGTGTGATTTTTAATAATGCGTAAATTTTTCTAAATCCTTTGCTCTTATGACCGGTCTTAAAATGTTTTATTCCCGTCTGGATTTCTAATGCTGAATGAGCTTTCTTATCAACATCATGGAAATAAACTTCCATTTCCTGAGGAGTAAAAGCATCTCGTGCTTCAGATTGTATCTCTACTCCCGCTTCACGGCAGATCTCAAGCCCTTCGGGCTTCCACTTCCCTTTTTCTACGCATTGGCTATAGACAATCCCCGGGGCATATAAGCCCCAAAACGGCTCATTAAGCCGCTTGCTTAGATAAGTACCTATATCTTCAAATTCCCATGCATTCATGCCATCGATAAGAACTTTTCGTAAGGTCTCAACCTTCCAAATCGCAACCTGTGCAGAAACACGATATTTTTGTTCTTTATCAATGGTACCAATTCCCGGATAGCCCTCAACTGGAGCCGACGGCGGAAAAGCAAGTGGAAGGCCGGCAGCCAATCGCAAACAGCCAACATCTTCCCTGAAAGCAATTTCCACTAATTTTAAAATATAATTGTTATCAATATTTTCCGTGATTAAGAAATCTTCGAGAAAAATGATCACATGTGACGAATTTATTGCGTCTAACATC
Organism: Chitinophaga pinensis; assembly: GCA_945897185.1. GTDB lineage: Bacteria > Bacteroidota > Bacteroidia > Chitinophagales > Chitinophagaceae > Pollutibacter. Next base: position 16,286 of record CAMDFC010000018.1, read on the forward strand.
TTATGCACATTAGACGCCCAGTTTAAATCCTCTCCGATCGCAATAGTCTCAACATCCGGATTATCAAATTGCTTAAAATTAGTGCCAAGGTATATTTGGGAAGTACAATCAGGCCATTTATTCCTGAATATTTTAAAAAACGGGTCCCATAGATCTGCATATTTATCACAGGAGACAACTAGTACAGGAATTTGCAAAAGACTTTTATCGATCATATTTCCAGGTCTTTGATAGCCCGCACATGATATCCATAACAAAGCAGTTCACTTCCAGATCCACCCTCAAGACGTTTACTTTTTAAAAAATTCAATAAAAATGCAATGCAAGCTTTCAGCAGATAAGATTCTTTCCCGTATGTTTCCATTATTCTTCTTAGTTCCTGTGCAGTATATTCCTCATAATCCCCGTTCGGAGTTAATTCCACTATGGAGAATCCTAAAGCTGAGAGATTATGTTCGTAAAAGAACTTATTGAATCCTGAATAAAAGTGATATGGAGCCATGTGGGTTAAACTGCAAAACGGCGCTGTAAGAATAAGTTCTGCGCCGGGACGTAAAAGCCTGGAAAACTCTTTTAAAGCAGCTACCGCATCCGGAACGTGTTCAATTACCTCGGTACATAATATCGCATCGAATGAATTGTCTGGTGCCGGAATTGCAGTAATATCTGATACCAAATCAATTTTTGCAGTATCCCATGTACCTGATTGGAGAGAGGTACCATCACCTAAACCATCATATTGACAAAAATCCTGACTCACATATTCCAGATGAGAACAATACTTTCTAAACCTTTGAGTGCCTGCACCTGCATCCAGCAAACGTTTACCAGGTGAAAGTTTTGAAAGTGCGTTATTTACCCAATTATCTCTGACTAAAAAATTATTGGTCCCAATATCTCCAATAAAAATTTTGAATAATTTTTTCATATAATTAGTTAGTGTTCAGGTTTTTTAGCAACAAGAACATATCCATTATCGCCTCGTCCGCAATAAATGATCTCCAAATTAGACGTAACTGCCCATTTGCGAAGTGTTTTTAATGTTTGCGGCTTATCGTAGGCGGGTGACAGCATATCAAAGGTGTCAAGAATTGCCCAATCTATAAGTTCCTTTTTAGATAACTCTGGAAAGTGTTCAGAGTAATTTAGAATAGGTATTATTTGAGCAAGGAATTTACCTGCAAGGGGAATTTTTAGTAACAAAGTAGAAAAAGGAAACCACTTGGGTACATACCACTCAACAAGCTTGAGCAACTTCTCTTTTTTCATTTTCTTAGTAAAAGGTCTAACCCAATATTTGGTTACAAAAATAGATTTCCAATTTTTAAGGTAAACATCTATCGCAATTTCGCCGCCAGGCTTCAGAAATTCAACCATTTTTGAGAAACTCATTTTCGGATCGGGGGTGTGCTGAATTACACCAAAACAAAAAACATAATCAAATGAGTATTTTTTAAATGGTAAATTATAAATATCGGCTTGTGCAATAAAAAAATCCCGGGTATCTTTGTTATTTCTCCAGTTTGCCTCTACAGCATTTGAATAATCAATAGAATATAGATTTGCCTTAGTTTTTAATAAAATTTCGGTGAATCTACCGGCGCCTGAGCCAACTTCCAAAAGATCTTTATTCTCTAGTATCTTATTAGTCCAGCCTGTATTTTTATAAAATCTTTTTGAAGTCAGATCATGGCTGCTAAATCTATCTAATTGAACCTTATCAAAAATATTCCATTGATATCCAAAACTATCTGCATAGTTAATTTTTTCAACAAAGCGGGGAATGTCATCTTTTATATCGAATCTATTGCCTTGTTTATCTAAAAGGCCATTCTCATCAACCGACAATTCACTCCCATTTGTAGGGCTTCTTAAAAAGTTAAGGTATTTTATTATATTCATTTTACGAACTTCCATTAGCTCTTTCTTACTTTTGTATAATTGTACCGCATTACCTACTACTTTCTGAATGTCTAGTATATATTACCCCTGACCATTGTCAGTGTCTTTGGTGGCTTTGTAGTAATCCACGTACCATTTGACAAAGTTCTTGACGCCATCCCTTACCGCTGTATTTGGCTTAAAACCTATCCATTCGGCTAAATCTTTTGTTTCAGCGTTAGTAGCTGGTACATCACCTGGCTGCATAGGCAAGAGGTTTTTTATTGCTTTTTTACCTAAGAATTCTTCAATGGATACTATATATTCGTTTAGTCCAATTGGATTTGAATTTCCAATATTAAATATCTTATAGGGGGCTGAGGAAGATGCAGGATCTGGATACATTGAATCCCAAGATGTATTTTTCTCTGCTGGTTTTAAGCACAATCTGCCTATACTTTCCACTATATCATCGATATAAGTAAAATCTCGGACCATATTTCCGTTATTGAAGACATCTATAGGTTCGCCGGCTTCAATTGCTTTGGTAAAAAGAAAAAGTGCCATATCCGGCCTTCCCCAGGGACCATAAACTGTGAAGAACCTTAAGCCTGTAGTCGGTAAGCCATATAAATGACTATATGAGTGAGCAAATAACTCATTCGACTTTTTGGTAGCGGCATATAAAGACATGGGGTGTTCTGTAGATTCATGCGTACTTAATGGCATCTTAGTATTGAGCCCATATACACTAGAACTACTAGCGTACACTAAGTGCTTTATATTGTTATGCCTGCAACACTCCAAAATATTAAGAAAACCGACAACATTGCTATTGATGTATGCACCTGGGTTTTCAATGGAATACCTCACACCCGCCTGAGCAGCAAGATTTATCACAATATCGAATTGTTCGGTAGAGAACAGCCGTTCTAATATCTTCTTGTCTTCTAATTGAGCTTTTATGAACCTAAACCGGTTAATTGTTTCACTTCTAACAATCTTGTTATCTACAATCTGTTCCCTACCCAGCCCAATCGCCTTTAAACGGTCATACTTAAGATTAATATCATAATAACTATTAATACAGTCTAAACCTACTACTTCAAAACCTTTCTCAAGCAGTTGGCGGGTAACGTGAAAGCCTATGAATCCAGCTGATCCGGTAACTAAAATTTTCATTTAACTCAAGTAATTAATCTTGTTTAACACCTGCCCTAATGAACTTGACGACTTACAATAGGCTGGAAAAGCGCCTGGAAATTTAGATTTTAAGACATTTGTAATATAATTATTTATGTTCATAATAAATGTGTTAATTATTTCTTATTTCTTTATTAATTCTAATTTGAGCAGAGTATGACTTGATTGTAATTTTTATCAAATTATAATAAAAGCTAAAATTCTTTATTTTAGAATTTTCAAAAAGCAATATGATTATTTTTTTTCTAAATAAATTGAAATCTACATATCTACCAGTTATTGAATATGGTTTTCTTTTTGAGCCATTTATTCCTACCCAATAAAGAACCTTTGGAATGATGAAATATTTTCCCTTGGAAACTAATCTTGAAACAAATAATACATCAGACCAATCGAATGGATCAAGTGGAATGTCAACTATTACAGATTTCCTATGTATACCATAAATCAAACTAGGTACTAAATCCTCTATTGATCGTTTGATTCTCAGAAAAGAGGAATTTGAACCTATCGAGCTGGGGGTAATCTTTTCGAGAATATTACCATTATTTATATCAAAAATTTCATAATGAGATAAAACTGACACACAGTCAAGAGAATTATCCAAAATCTCTATGCTCTGCTCCAAAAAAGTCTGATCTCTTTTGTCATCCACCGCGCACCACATAAAATACTCGCCCACTGATTCATCTAGCACAAACTGAAAATTGGCGACTGGTCCGCGATTTTCCGTCTGACGTACATAACGAATCCGCGCATCTTTTGCAGCAAATTCTTTACAAATTACTTGAGTTGAATCGGTGGAGCCATTATCAGAAATAATTAACTCAAAATCGGCATAGGTCTGCGCCAATAATGAAATCATCGCTTCGCGGAGGAAAGGTTCGCCGTTATACACCGGCATGCCGATGCTCACTTTCGGTAATAGCGGTTGAACTTGTTGTGTTGTATTTTTAGTTTCCATGAGCATTAGATTGCCCCATCAATCGAGATTTTAGTAGGTTGAACAATGGCTTTCGTATTTCGCTGGACGCGAGAGTAGCCGCGCTCAGGGTGGCGAAGGCTGCCACCACCAGTAATGCCAAGTCGGAGATGCCACCTTGCCATACTACTGGCCACAACCACTGCACAACTTTTGCTGTAAGGAGAGAGGCGGCCAAAGGGACTACAACGTCCCCACCATACCAGTGCCACTTCTCTTTCGTCAGAATTCGCTGATACATAAACTGCACTGAAATAAGGCAATACCCGGCGTTCAAAATTACCCATATCCATGCGGCACCCATTGAGCCGTATTGCGGCACTATCCACAGAATGGCCGGCACAAATACGGCGACGGCAACGACGTTAGACCATATCGCCAAACGCGTCCAGCCATAGGCTAGTTGTGTCTGATAGGGTATCCACATCAAGGCATTTAGTAGCGTACCCAAGGACAGAACACTCATAAAGGGGGCAACGCGCTCAGCTAATTCGGCATCATGCACCCAAAGCCGTAATAATGTCTCGGCAAAGAAAAAAAGCACAATTGCTGCACTGCCTACAACGATACTGACCAGTTGCGCGCCTTGATGGTAGTTAGTCGCCAAAGCAGCTGTATTTCCTTGGGCAACAAACTGGCAAAATTTGGGGTAATACGCTTGGGTAATAGGACCGACTAACATATATAATCCACCAGCAACAGTGGCAGCCAAAGTATAAAGACCATATTCGCTAAGCGTCAATAGTTTGGATAGCAAAACTTTGTCCACCTGAGTGAGCAATAACGCTAGTAGAGTGACGCCCATCATTCCCCCTGCAAAGCGCAACACGCTTTTCAGTGCATCGACCGAAAAGCGTCCGCTACGTTCGCCTTTTGGGAAGCAACGGTAAGTGGCAATACCTAATATGGCAAGTGTTGTGATGGATACTAATGCCTGCCAAAGAAAAAACGCTCCGATAGTGGGCGCCACCCAGACTAAGATGCCTATGGCGCCTATACTGCGAAGTGTTGCCATGAGACCGTTGACAACATTTAACAACACTTGTCGCTGCAGGCCAACGAGAGTGCTGCGATAAATGTTCTCAACAAATCGTAATGCGGTTACCAACCCCAAAATCACAAAAGCCTTGGAGACTACTTCGGTGGATAGGGTTTCAGCACGCAGCCAATCGGTAGCAATCCAGTCGGCGCTTAGGGCAATGCCGCCTGCGATGACCACGGCGATGGCAACTGCGATGATTTCAATGCTGCGAAGCAAGTCCAAGATAGATTCATTGCTATGGCTGCCACCTGTAAAGCGTGCCATTTCTCGCCCCAAAGTAGGGCTCATGCCCAAGTCAAGCAAAACCAGAAAAGATTGTAACAATGCAAACAAGCCAATTAGCCCATAGGACTCCATTCCTAGATACTTTATGTAAACTGGGACAAAAGCAATACTCATCAGGACAGTCCAACCTTGACCTAGGTAGTTAGCAATAAGATTTTTCTTAATCATGAGGTTATTTCAAAAAACTGGTCAAAATTTGAGAATACAAACCCTGAAACCAAAATGCATAGGCCTATTTTCGTTAAAATATGGTAATAGTGTATCGTGAGTTCAAACAATATTAGAGTGTCAAATGATATCGTTTTAAAAAAATGACTTGTTGAGAAATAAAAAACTACTACCAACCTGTGCTAGAGCGAGCTCAAATAAATGCGACAAATTTAATCAGCCATTAATTCTTATTTGCGACCAGCTCATGAGTAAATCACATCAAGCGAAATAAAGATGGAAGAACTGCTTGCCCGATCGTTGCTGTATTTCCAAGCAAACTTAGTGCCTCTACCCAACCCATGCCTTTCTTCCACGACTTCTTGGATATTTTCACCCAGTCTGTATCTTGGAGTTCTGGTGGCAAAAGCTTGAGCGCATCAAATGGGGAGACAAGCCCTTCAGCTGCTCCGATGATTTTTGTTAAACCAGCAGGTGTCAGCTTCACGTGATCACGTCGTAGCGTGTCACCAGAGTTCAGGCGAAGTCGAGTCATCTTGCGATCAAGCCATATTCGTAATGCAGCATCATGCAGCGGAATAGAGATATGGTTTTGGTCAGGAATAACTTCTGAATCTTTAAGTAAAGAAACTAACTCTTTGACACCTTCGATATCGGTCATGGCCGGCTTGCGCAAGGCGAGATCTGTCAAATATCCGTGAGCTCGCGTCATGGGGATATTGCAACTTTCAGCAACATCTTCTGCCTTTGGAGCGAGCAATCCAGAATCCACAGCCGCACCAATTAGTACCAACTCTAATTCTCTTTTTGTCAGGCTTCCAAATGGCTGTGCTCGTAGCTTTGTCCAGACTTGATCTCCAAACAAGGTTAAAAAGTCAGTCAAATGTATAATTTTCTGCATCAATTTAGTGCCTATAGCTTATCCATATGAGATTCTCACAGGCACTTTTAATGCACTCTTCAGAATATGAAACAATAATAAAAGGAAATAGATTTATGCCAGCATCGGGAACCGCCGATATTACTTTGTTAGTGTTATCTGTTTACAAAAATACAAAGACCCTCAATACGCACCTCGACACATTTTAAAAAAAATAAAGCTATGAACTTCCCACTTGAATCAAAAAAATATCAGAATATCCAACGTCACTCCTTCGATACCGTAAAAGTCATGCCTAGGTAAAATGCGGCCATCAAGAAATCCGCTTCAAATATCCATCAGGTGCAACAGAGATTAATAATTTACTATCAATCATTTTGTCGACAATAAAATCATCATTCCGACTTAAAAAATCTCTTACAGCGGTTTTTGGATTATTCCCTACACCCCAGTTTCTAATGCCCCAGTCCCAATCTTTTGGCATATCCTCTACAACAGTATCAAATACTACACAGTAACAATCTACGCTAGTTAACTTTGCATATAATTCTAACTCCTGAAGAACGTGGTCATGTGTATGGTTCGAATCTAGACAAACCATAATTCTTTTCTTTTTTGAAGCTATTTCCTCTACTTGGCTAAAGATATCTTCACTGACAGAAGAACCCTCTAGCAGTTTAATCCTATTCATCATTGGATGTGATTCAATTAAATCGCGGTTATATTTCCGGATGTCAATATCTATACCTAATACCAGTCCATCCCCTCCAATTAATTCCAACAAAGAAGCATAGTAAACGATAGAGCCACCATGCGCAACGCCTGTTTCAATAATTAAATCTGGCTTGGTTTCCCAAATAATTTCCTGCATGGCTAACATATCCTGAGGTAGTGCAATTATGGGGCGACCCATCCAGGTGAAATTGTAAGAATATTTTAAACTAGCGGTGTCAGCTAAGAATTTTAAACCGAGGCTAACAAGCTCTTCATTTTTACCTTGAACTTCAATGTTTTTATTTTTTTCTTCAAGGAATTTCTTTACTTCAGGGTGCATATAAATGATTATTAAATAGTGGTTTGTGTTTATCTAAAATGTTTGACAAATTTAATAGGAGAAAAGTCCCCTATTGTTGGGAATTCTACGGCTATTTTATGCAATGCATGATGATATGAAATATCTTCACCAGTTTCAAGACAATATTTGGAATATACACCTCGAGAAATATAGTAATATGTACTCGAGAAATTAATGATGTCCACTCCTTTAAATAAGGAATTCGCATAGTCTAAATAATCACTCTCATTGTAATACAAATTATGCCATCTAATTGGTATTTCATTTAATCCCAACTGGCCTCTTAAATTGTTTAAGTTTAATTGTCCTCCAAGGAAGTTTTCTGTTGCAAAATAAGCTCCGTTATTAGAAAGCAATGAATGGATTTTTTTTAGTGCTCCTTGCTGCATTTCCCATGATGTTAAATTAATTAAACATCTATTTGAAATAATAATATCGAATTTTTTAGAAAACAATAAATCAATTTCGTTTACATCCCCTTGCAAAAAATCTATGTTAGATAAATCCCCACTAATCTTTCTTTTCATTGCGCTTTTTATCATAGATTCACTATAATCGACACCTACTACGTGTGCAACATTTGGAAGGCTGGAGATTTCAATTGTAGTAAATCCATCGCCGCAACCCACATCTAAAACTTGAAGTTGCTTGCCCTGTAGTTCTAAAATAGCCTTCTTTAGGGTTGAAATCTCAAGATTCCTTAAATAAACATCATCAGTAGTTGCTTGTGGGTTTAGATCTTGTGCAAAGGCTTTGTCAGCCCGTTCATTCCAATAGTTTTTAATCTCAGTGTCTTTGCTACTCATATTATTTTTTTTAAATTTTTATATTTCTTGTTTTAAGGATCTCATTAATTTCAAACCTTATGCTGTCTCCAACCTCACAATGTGCACCTAAAGTTGTCCCTGTAGAAAAGTAATTGCTGGATCCAACCTTTGAATCGTGCTGAATTGAAATATTATTAAGAAAGTAGTTATTATTTCCAATTTGAACGTTATTCCCGAAATAAGAATTGTTCATAATTACATTACCAACACCTAAATTATAGTTAATACCAAAAACTACATTCTTGTCAATTATATTAACGAAGGGTACACCATTTCCAACTAGTCGATCAAAAATCTGCTTTCGCTCAATTAAATCTCCACCTATTGCAATAATAGCAGCATCAAATTTATCGTTTTCCCAATATTCAAATACTTGTTCTGAAGTACCTGTAACCTCCACATCAAATACTTTATAGCCGATCAGACTTTTATCCCTGTCGAAAATTACAAAAGAATAGGGAATCGAGCTTCTACTAGCAATCTCGATTATTTGTGCCGCTCCACCATTTTTTGCACTTCCGATAATTGCAACTTTCTTCATATTGTTAATTTTTTAATTACTTCAATTACTCTATCCAATTCAGTTTTTGTGATATCGTGATAAGATGGTAGGTTAATGGAATAATTTGACAGTAATGTGGAAACCTGATGACCTGAATTGCCAAAAAATGGAAGAGAACTTAATGGCCAAAAGAATACTCGAGCATCTATATTTTCAGCTAAAAATGCAGCCATCAAAATTTCTCTGGTAACGCCAGTTTCAGGTAAGAAAGCAACAGTTGGCATCCACGCACCGTTAATTGTCCCACTAGGCTCAGGGTTCATTCTTAACCCTGAGATTTTTTCTAGTCTTTGACGATAATAATTTAGAACTTCACGCTTTCGATTTATCAGTTCATCAACCCTGTCCATTTGGGCACAACCAATTGCTGCTTGAATATTAGAAATCTTGTATTTAAATCCAATAACATCAGGCCAAAACTGTTTTAACTGACTCCGAGACCTTCCATGGTTACTAAGAGTCAATATTTTTTCATATAATTCCTTATCATTTGTTACGAGCATACCTCCTTCACCGGTAGTAATTGTTTTTGTACCATGAAAAGAAAAAGTTCCAAAACTCCCCATTGAGCCTGCAGATTTACCATGATAAACAGAACCAATTGCTTCTGCTGAATCTTCGATTAAAGGTATCCCATATTTAGTACTGATTTCCAGTAAACTATGCATATCACATAAATTACCATATAAGTGTACCGCAATTATCGCCTTTGTTTTAGGAGTGATAGCCTTCTCGACCAATTGAGGATCTAAACACCATGAATCACTTAATATATCTACAAATACTGGTTTAGCGCCTAAATGCACAATTGGAGCGGCAGTTGCAATCCAATTAGTATCTGCCATGATAACTTCATCGCCAGGACTTATTCCAAGCGCTGCCATGCCCATGTGCAATGCACCCGTACAACTCGAAGTAGCTATCGCATAATCAACCCCGAGATGTTTCTTGAAAGATTCCTCAAAACGATTAATGTACTCGTAACACCGATCACCCCAACCATTGATAGCTGCATCATTTGAATAACTAACTTCCAGATCGGTAATGGAGGGTTTAGTATAAAGTATTCTAGGCTTCATAAAATTTTAAGTTTAGGTATCGATACTACAAACTTTGTTCCTCGTGCCAATAGTTCCTTATTTTGTTCAATAACCTCACATGCAATATTCCATGGAAGAATAATTATGTAATCTGCATTTTCGTCCATTATTGCAGCTGGTGGCAGAATGGGAATATGGCTACCCGGCATAAACTTGTTTTGTTTTGCTTCAGCAGCATCACAAACAAAAGATAAGAGATCCGGTTTTATACCTGCGTAGTTAAGTAGCGTATTTCCCTTTGCCGCGGCACCGTATGCTACAACCTTTTTACCCGCTCGTTTTTGTTTTATCAGGAATTCCAGCAAATCATACTTTACATAATCTGCCTGCTCCTGAAAAGAAATATAGGTTGCCAATTGCATTAAGCCTGCATTACATTCTACCTTCATAAGATCGCTAACAGCCTGACTTGTTGGGCGCCGATCGCCTTCATGACAACCAAAAATCCGGAGACTACCACCATGTGTGGGTAACTCTTCTACATCAAATATTCGCAAGCCAGCTGTGGTAAAAATTCTACTAACAGCATGGAGTGATAAATAAGAAAAGTGCTCGTGATATACCGTGTCAAATTGGTTATTTTCAATGAGGCGCATCAGATGGGGGAACTCGAGTGTGATAGTACCACCTTGTTTCAATGCTTCCTTAAGTCCAATTGTGAAATCGTTAATATCAGGCACATGAGCGTACACATTATTGCCGATGATAAGGTCAGCTTGTTGATATTCGGACGCGATTTTTTTCGCAATCTGCTCGCCAAAAAATTCCCGAAGAACCGGTATGCCCAGCTTTTCCGCCGCATCAGCTGTGCTCGTAGTTGGCTCAATACCCAAACAAGGTACACCTGCTGCAACGAAATTCTTTAATAAGTATCCGTCGTTAGAAGCAACTTCAATGACGTAGCTCTTATCCGAAAGATTGAGCTGTGTAGTCATCTTCTCGCAATAAGCCGCTGCATGATGCAACCAACTGGTTGAAGTACTGGAAAAATATGCATAGTCTGCACTAAAAAGCTCGTCAGCCTGTGCATAGTCTTCCGTCTGAGCCAGCCAGCACTCATCGCAGATCATAATTTTTAATGGGTAATATTTCTCGGGTAATGAAAGTTGATCTTTCGTCAAATACGCATTTGAAGGTGGTGCAAAACCAAGATCAAGAAATGTATGCGAAAGTGCTTTATCGCAATGCCTGCAATTCATAGTATTGTAATTCCTTTAAAATTTATATTTATCAATCGGTGAGAACGATCACGTTCTGAGTTCACTGTGATTTGAAGCGGCCAATGTATTGCCAATTCTGGATCGTCAAATCTTACACCTGCTTCAGCCTCGGCTCTATAAGCTTCACTATGGAAATAAATCAACTCGCAATTATTTGTCATTGTTTGAAACCCATGCCCGAAACCCTCAGGTATCAGCAAAGCTCTCCCATTCTCGGCAGAAAGCAGTTCTGCGTGCCATTTCAAAAAAGTTGGAGATCCCTGTCGCAGATCAACAGCTACATCCCAAACTTCGCCTCGCACACAGGTAACTAACTTCATTTCGGTATATGGCGAGTTTTGATAGTGTATACCCCGCACGGTTCCAGCATGTTCGGTCAACGTATGATTTATCTGAATTATCGGCTTATTCCAACCGGCATCTGCAAGATCTTCCGCACAGAACAATCGCGATAAAAATCCCCGCTCGTCACCAATCCGATTTCTCTCAATCACCATTGGACCCTTTATAGGGAGATCGGTTATTGTGAAGCGATTATTTCTTAGACTCATAGTAAGTAATATCCCGTTCGCATAACTCTACTGCAGAAGTTCCTTCAGCAAGCAGCTTATACCAGCTCATAGTCTTCTTAATTGCATCATTTAAAGACAGGCGTGGATTAAACCCCAATATTTCTCTCGCCTTTGAAATTTCTAGTGCCAAACAGCCGGCCTCATGCAGCCCGTCATTTGTCTCACTATAAAAAATAGTTCCGGTCTCATGAATTTTCAATGCTGAATCAATCAACTGACGCACTGTCGCAGCATCATGGGATTGTGGGCCAAAATTATATGCTCCTGCCAACTCTGGGTTGTCCCATAATTTTTCAGCTAACAAGAGGTATCCGGAAAGGGGCTCAAGTACGTGTTGCCAGGGTCGTTTTGCTTCAGGTCTTCTTACCTGAAGGTCCGTTCCAGATTGCCAGGAACGGATAGCATCAGGGATGAGTCTGTCTTCCGACCAATCGCCGCCACCAATCACATTTCCTGCACGCGCGGAGGCGACAGCAATGCCCTGTGCCGACAAAAAAGACTGCCGGTAAGAATTTATAACAATCTCAGAAGCAGCTTTACTTGAGCTGTATGGGTCGTGTCCGCCTAAAGCATCAGTTTCCTTGTAAGGCCATACCCATTCATTGTTATGATATACTTTATCTGTAGTTATCATTACCGCCACGCGGGTGCTTTTTGCTCCCCGTAAACACTCGAGTACATTTGCCGATCCTATTATATTTGTCGAGAATGTAAGCAGGGGGTCTTGATAACTTGCCCTAACCAATGGTTGAGCGGCTAAATGGAATACAATCTCAGGATCAGCCTGATCAATTATTGCAGATAGTTTTTCCAGGTCGCGGATATCGCAGAAATGACTGTCACAAAATGCGGAAACATTAGAAAGTTCAAACAAACTAGGGGATGTACTTGGTGCTAAGCCGATACCTGTAATTTCAGCACCCATCTTCTTAAGCCACAATGTAAGCCACCCACCCTTGAAACCGGTATGTCCCGTGACTAACACTCGCTTATTATGCCAAAAGTTTTTAGTGTAACTCATTATTTCCAGATTTTCCATGGAGCGTTTCCGCTTGACCAGAGTTCCTCGAGTAAATTCTTTTCCCTAAGAGTATCCATAGGTTGCCAAAAGCCATCATGCACAAAAGCCATCATCTGGCCAATTTCAGCAAGCTTTGTAAGCGGTTCGCCTTCCCAACTCGATAGATCATTATCAATAAATTCCAAAACCTTAGGAGAAAGAACGAAAAAGCCCCCGTTAATTAACCCTCCATCGCCTCGTGGCTTCTCAACGAAACCTTTAACCAGACCATCCCGATGCTCTATTGCTCCATATCGCCCAGGTGGTTGAACGGCGGTAATACTTGCAAGTTTGCCGTGATTAAGGTGAAACTGGACACTTTTTGCGATATCTACATCACTTAAACCGTCACCGTAAGTGAAACAAAAAGCTTCTTCATTTTCGATGAAGCTTTTTACACGTTTAAGGCGCCCACCCGTTAACGTATTATCTCCAGTATCTACTAAGGTGATCTTCCAGGGCTCAGCGTATTGCTGATGAACTTCCATCTGATTTGACGCAATATCAAACGTGACGTCCGACATATGAAGGAAATAATTTGCGAAATATTCTTTTATAATGTAACCTTTATAACCGCAGCATATAATAAAGTCATTCACACCGTGAGAGGAATACAATTTCATAATATGCCATAAAATTGGTTTCCCACCAATTTCGATCATTGGTTTAGGCTTAAGGTGTGTTTCTTCAGAAATCCGGGTACCTAATCCCCCTGCAAGTATGACGGCTTTCATAACTAAATATTTAAAAATAAACTAACACTAACGATTATTTTCATAACATTGAAATACAATTTCTATGCCTTTGTTAATGCCAATATTCGGAATTTACCCAACGAAGTTTATAAATGTGTACGTCGTCAAGTTTATTTGGAAAAGTGTTAAACAAAACTAAGTAATTGGTTTTGATAAATCAATATCGTGATATGATGTATTATATAGTTGTGCGTTACACAGATATTATAATCTTGAATCTATTACTTCTCTTGGAAGTATTCCTTTGACATCATAAACGACTCCTGTTGGAGCTAATGATCGCACATCTAATACTAAAAATTCTTTGTGGGCAACTGCTAAAACCACAGCTGCAAATTTCCCAGTGGGTAAATCACTAATTACCTCTATACCATATTCTTGCATTACTTCATTGGGGTTTACCCAAGGATCGTAAACATCTACTTGTATATCAAAATTCACTAACTCATTATATATATCAATTACTCGAGTATTACGGACATCTGGGCAATCCTCTTTGAAAGTAAAACCTAACAACAATACTTTAGAGTCAATAACTTTCAAATCTTTCCGCATCATTAATTTCACTACTTCAGTAGCAACATATTTACCCATAGAATCATTAAGCCTTCTACCTGCCAAAATTATTTCTGGAAAATAGCCAACCTCCTGGGCTTTTTGAGATAAATAATAAGGGTCTACACCAATACAATGACCACCAACTAAACCAGGTTTGAATTTTAAAAAGTTCCATTTGGTTCCTGCAGCCTCTAGTACATCATTTGTGTCTATCCCGATCAAATTAAAAATTTTACTTAATTCATTGACAAATGCTATATTGATATCTCTTTGTGAATTTTCAATCACTTTAGCAGCCTCGGCTACTTTAATACTAGGTGCTTTATGTGTTCCTGCAGTAATTATACTTTTATAAATGCGGTCGATAAAATCAGCAATTTCTGGAGTTGATCCACTGGTTACTTTTAGGATTTTGGTCAGTGTATGTTCTTTATCTCCGGGATTTATCCGCTCAGGTGAGTAACCACAATAAAACTCTTCATTGTACTTTAGCCCACTAACTCGTTCAAGCACGGGTACCATCTCTTCTTCAGTCACACCTGGGTATACCGTTGATTCATAGATAACAATATCTCCCTTATTAAGATACTTCGCAATTGATTCACTCGCCTTAATCATTGGTATTAATACAGGCCTATTGTGTTTATCAGTTGGAGTTGGCACAGTAACGATATAGATGTTACAGTTTGCCAGTTCTGCCGAATTAATTGTTGGAAAAAACCCACAAACTTTAGTATGTGTGGTTTTCAAAACTAATTTTAACTGGTTACTCTCAATCTCAAGGGTATTATCCACTCCTTCACGTAGCTCATTTACTCTATTTTCATTGATGTCAAAACCAATTACTGGATATTTTTCAGCAAAAGCAACTGCTAAAGGCAAGCCTACATATCCGAGTCCAATAATACCAATTTTTGAATTTTCTAATTTCATGATTTATCATTTACTGCGCACCAAACTGCGCACCAACTACGTTGATTTTGATTGTTTTTTGAATATTTTAAGGAAACTCACAATTCAAACAAGGGCTCATAATCAACACTTTAAATATTTACACAAATTAACAAATACCCCTCGTCGGTCTGGACCACACTAATCCTGAATCAATTGATAATTAAGCAACTTCGTACTCAACTTTTAAAGGAGTATTTTCATTTTTTGAAGCTTCTAAAACCTCTATAGCAACGACTTCTCCTTTCTCAGAATAATCTGTAATTACTCCGTTTTTTTCGTCAGATTCTACAATCTTTAAATCATTTAATCTGATATATAAAATATCTGTTTCTTTGTCATACTTAAGTTTCATAAATAATTATTTTAAATATTTAATTAATTTGGTAATTAAATAAACTGTTTTAATTAAAGTTGGATTGATATTAGCATTTACAAAAACCCTAATCATGTATGAGTTCATGCCGCCTTCGTTTATTCCTACCCCATCAACTTCATAAACACCCCAACATCTTTCAACATTTTCTCGGTAAATTCTAGGGGTTGGTATAGGGCAACGCGTATTTTTTTATCAATCAAGTTTTCCACCTTTTCAATTAACTGGAATAAATAAGCTTTATCAATATCACCTACAATCACTAAATCAACAAAGGGATTGTTTTTTCCTAAAGCAAGGTCACCTGTTAAGTATACCTCATCCACATTCCCTAACTTTTCCAATACATTTTCAATAATCTGATCCAGGCCTACATATTGCATGATCACCCCTCGTAAGGATTTAAACATGGGGTGTTTTGTGTTTACAGAATAATATTTGGTTTTAGTGTTTATATTATCATGCTTCTCCTGAATAAATTGCATGTTCGATAGCTTATTAAGTTCCAAACGCACTGTATTAGTGCTTACTCCAAAATCTTTAGATAGGCCACGCAAATACACTTTGATAGCCGGGTTTAACAACAGCTTTGTAAGTAGAGCAAAGCTAATTTTACTCGAAAAAATAGGGTTTAATGTCAAAATTAGGAGAGAGGTAACACGGCTTCGCCGCTCTTAATCACATATAGGTGAATAAAAAACTCAATATTGAGTAATAAAAATATAAGATATTATTGATATTTACTAATAAAACAAATTATTTTTTTAGCTGTGTTGGTATGGTAATAGCAAAATAAATGATTAACCAAAGGACATTTAACACTGACTGCTGTCAGCAATTATATATATGCCTTAAACTAGGCGGTTTGGATATTATTATTTATTA
>CAMDFC010000019.1 GCA_945897185.1 Chitinophaga pinensis
ATTCTGGCCATCAATTCTCTTCCACCAGGAGAGTACGACACCTATTTTGTGAAGATCGATAATTGTAAATTCAAACACAAGGTTGTTCCTGGAGATACGTTGATTATGAAGCTCGAACTAACAGGTCCGATTAGAAGAGGAATGTGTGAAATGATTGGTACTGTTTATGTTGGCAATAAAATAACCACAGAAACCATGCTCATGGCACAATTGGTAAAAAGAGAAGGTACATAAACAAACTCCTACAAATGATCCATCCACATACTTACATACACCATAATGCAAAAATTGCTACCAATGTAAAAATTGACCCATTTTCGGTCATTCACCAGAATGTAGAAATTGGCGAAGGCACTTGGATTGGCAGTAATGTAACCATTATGGATGGCGCAAGAATTGGGAAAAATTGCAGAATTTTTCCTGGTGCTGTTATTGCAGCAGTCCCACAAGACCTAAAATTTGAAGGAGAATTGACTACCGTAGAGATTGGTGATAATACCACCATTCGCGAATTTGTTACCATCCACAGAGGCACAAAAGACAGGTTGAAAACCATTGTTGGAAACAACTGTCTTGTAATGGCCTATAGCCATATTGCACATGATTGTATTATTGGCGACAATTGCATAATGAGCAACAACACCCAATTGGCAGGCCACGTTATCTTGGGCGATTATTCCATTTTGGCTGGAATGACTGCAGTACATCAATTTGTTAGAATTGGACAACACGTATTTGTAGCAGGTGGATCCCTTGTTAGAAAAGATATTCCTCCTTATATAAAAGCAGGAAGATCTCCATTAAGTTATGCAGGTGTAAATTCGGTTGGTTTGAAAAGAAAAGGGTTTACCGTTGGTAAAGTCAATGAGATACTAGACATCTACCGACATATTTATAACAAAGGAATGAATACCACCCAAGCGGTTGATTTCATTGAAGAAGAGCTTCCGGTAACCGATGAGCGTGATGAAATTGTAACCTTCATCCGTGAAAGCAGTAGGGGTATCATCAAGCGTTTCAATAAAAATACCACGGATGAAGATCTTGGTGAATAAGGCTGGCAAGCGTTTCAATAGAGAATGGATCTTCAGAAATCGAGATATTGAGTTCCATGCACCCAATCATTATGCCATCACCGGACACAACGGTTCGGGGAAATCTACTGTGGTTCAATGTATAGCAGGAGCCTTGCACCTGAGTGAGGGAAGCATTGAGTTTGAAATGGATGGCAAAAAGGTAGAACCAGAACATGTATTTAAGCACATCTCTATTTGTGCTCCCTATCTAGAAGTTATTGAAGACATGACTGTGGTTGAATTTCTCGATTATCATGCTTCATTCAAACCATTTCAGGAAGGATGGACTACCGAAAAAATCATAGAAGAAATTGGACTCAACAAGGCCACCAACAAAAGAATACGCAATTACAGCAGCGGAATGAAACAAAGGGTGAAGCTGGCTCAAGCTTTTTTCTCAAATACTTCGGTCTTGCTCTTAGATGAACCTTGTACCAACCTAGACAAACAAGGTATTGAACTCTATCGCCACCTGATCAAAACCCTTTGCAAGCACAGACTGGTATTGATTGGCAGCAACGACTCCATTGAATACGAAAGTTGTTCCGCCATTGTGAGTATGAGTGTGTAAAATTGGTGTTCTACAAGATTTTTTCTTTTATAAAAGCAGGGTTAATTTTGTAAAAATCTAATTTAATGGCACAGGATAACTTGGTATTCGATTTACTAAAAAAAGAACTCACTAGACAAAGGGAAGGCATAGAACTAATAGCCTCTGAAAACTTCACCTCATTGCAAGTGATGCAGGCTTCAGGATCTGTAGCTACCAATAAATATGCAGAAGGTTATCCTGGTAAAAGATACTATGGTGGATGTGAAGTTGTAGATGAAATTGAGTCTTTGGCAATCGACCGTCTAAAAAAAGTGTTCAACGCTTCTTGGGCTAATGTGCAACCACACAGTGGTGCACAAGCCAATGCCGCAGTTTTCTTGGCCTGCTTAAAACCCGGAGATAAAATACTTGGATTGGATTTAAGCATGGGAGGACACCTAACACATGGTAGCCCGGCTAACTTCAGCGGAAAAACCTACCAAGCATTTTTCTATGGCGTTGAAAAAGAAACAGGATTGGTCAATTACGAACAATTGGAAGCTACTGCAAGAGCAGAAAAACCCAAAATGATCATTTGTGGAGCATCTGCATACAGTCGCGATTGGGATTATGCAAGAATAAGAGCAGTTGCAGATGAAATAGGCGCCCTGGTATTGGCCGATATCGCCCACCCTGCTGGTTTAATTGCAGCAGGTGTTCTAAACGATCCTTTAAATTATTGTCACATTGTAACTTCAACTACACACAAAACATTACGCGGACCAAGAGGTGGTATAATTATGATGCGTAACGATTTTGAAAACCCATTTGGACTGAAAGATCCAAAAGGAAATATTCGCTCAATGAGCGCTTTGCTAGACCTTGCTGTTTTCCCTGGCATTCAGGGTGGACCGCTTGAGCACATTATTGCTGCAAAAGCGGTGGCTTTTGGTGAAATTCTTGACCCTGCTTTCAAACTTTACCAGCAGGATGTGCAAAAAAACGCACAGACTATGGCAGCCGCTTTGGTTGAAAAAGGATACCAACTCATCAGCGGTGGAACCGAAAACCACTTGATGTTGATTGACCTTAGGAACAAAAACTTAACTGGGAAAAAAGCACAGGAAACACTAGACAGGGCGCATATTACCCTCAACAAAAATTCTGTGCCTTTTGACGATAAGAGTCCGTTTGTAACCTCAGGAATACGTATTGGCGTACCCGCCATCACCACGCGCGGTTTGAAAACAGACCATATGCAAATTGTGGTAGATATGATAGACAAAGTTTTGATGAACGCAGATGATGAACAACTGATAGCAAATGTGAAGCAAGATGTGAAAGCCTTCATGCTACAGTTTCCACTTTATCCAGAATTGGGTTAAATTAGAAGTATGATTCAAAGAATACAAACATTGTGGTTACTCCTGAGCACCGCTTGTGCTGCCCTATTCATTTACTTACCTGTTTACAAAGGTATTTTCCTAAATGGAACTTGGCAGGCTGTAAGCATTAGTGAATATCTATTTTTACTTTCAGGCGCAACCGTTTCAGGATGCATCGGGCTTATCACAATTTTCTTATTCAAAAAAAGAAAAGCGCAGAAAAGATTGATCATACTGAATATACTTTTAACCATTGGCGTTTTTGTAGCACAATATTACTTAATCGAAATCTTCAAGAAAGACATAGGAATTATTCAAGGCGATTGGGAAATGACGGCTATCCTTCCGCTGTTTATACTTGTCTTTCACGTATTTGCCTATCGAGGAATTGCAGCTGATGAAAAATTACTCAGCAGTGCGGATCGCATGCGTTAATCATGAATGATACACAAGCATATAACTTCCCGATAAAATTTAAGGACGTACATTATATTGCCTCTCTTTACACTGCAAATACAAATAAAGTAAATGATTTATTAAATGGGACTGGCCTAAAAGCCGGTCTTCATTTTTTTGGAAAACCAGTGGTTGCTCTTGGCTTGATCCAATATAAAGTATCTGATCTTGGCGCCTATAATGAAATCATTCTTGCTATTCCCGTTATTCAAATTCATGAAAAGACAGGATGGAAAAACTGGCTAGACCTTTACACGGGTTTCAAAAAAAGAAAAGGAGGCCAATTTATCATTCATATTCCTGTTACTACACAAAGATCGGTTGATGCTGGAAGAGAAATTTGGGGCTACCCAAAAACCTTACTTCCCATCTTGCACGAATTCTCCGATGGAAAAATAATGACAGCGCTTATGGATGCCGACAACCAGCTTTTGTTAGAAGTGAATGGGGATTTGGGTACTGGAATTACTATCCCAGCAATGGACTTGATGACTTACTCTTTACTGAATGAACAATTGACCAAAACAACCGTAGATGTTGAATCAGGAATGCAATGGAAACCAAACTCCAATTTAAGAATTCAAGTAAAGAACAATAAACACGCCATCTGCAAAGACATTGTTGCATTGGGCATAAACAACAAGCGTCCTATTTTTACAATAGAATCAAAACATTTCAAGGCAAGATTTAATGAGGGTCAGCAAATTTCCTAATGTCCTCTGCAACATCTTCCCATCCGGTTTCCAGCATTAAACAATGAGAAGCTCCTTCAATAATATAAGACGATAAACCATAACGAAGGGCCATGCGCCTAGTATCAGCAACAGAAATAAGGTAATCGTTTTCTGCGCCTATAATGAGTACCGGCACTGGCAAATATTTTACTTTAGGCAATTTTAAAAATCCCATTTCCAGAAAAGCAAGAAAGGATTCATCCTGCAACAACGAAATCACTTCACTCATTTTTTGAGGAGGAAAATCTTCACGTAACATCACACGCTGCAACCTTTCTTTATTCTTCATCACAGGCAACCAACTCATTTGCAAAACAGATTGAACAAAATAAAAGGGATAATGCAAAACTAACTTGCCCATTAAGTGCCATAAGCCATGCGATGGTGCTGAACATAACAATGCTGCACCAACTACATTTTTTGCAGGTGATTGTAAATAGTGTTGAATTGTAAAGCCTCCCATAGAATGACCAACTAAAAAAACCGGACCGTCAATTGAATCAACTGCATTACTCAGGTTACGTACATAATGCTTTATGCTTGTCCATCGTAAACTTCTTTCACCCTCACTCCTACCATGATTGGATAAATTTATTGCAAAAACCGAGTGGCCCTTTTCAAAAAAATATTCCATGAAATTGTCTTCCCATACCCACGCACCCATACATGCACCATGTATAAAAAGAATACTCGGCTTGTTGGTAACCTGTGGTTGTTTCTTGCTAATGATTTCCAAGAACATTACTTAACTGGTTTTGGGTAATTGATTTAGCAAACGCTTTCTGAATCGGTGATAATCCACAGTAATTGTATGACGTGGCGTATTTATTTGTTGGAAATCTGGGTTCTTTAACTCTTCTGCAATTAATTTTTTAATGCTTGTGGGACGCCTCCATTTTCCAGCCAACTCTCTGGCCATGATTTTACTTTGTAATTCAGAACCAGGCCAGATACAACCCAGTGGCTGAAACAAACCAATGAAATAAAGATTATCCATTTCAGGATGAATCATTCGAAGCCAGAGGGGCACATCCCCTTCTGAATAATCAATAAAGGATTTATCAAAAAATGGATGTGTAATGATGTATCCCGTACATGCAACAACAACATCATACTCTCCCTTAGAGCCGTCCTTAAATACTACCTCATTCCCATTAAGCGAGGCGATGTCTGTTCTGGGTTTGATCTTCCCATGTCTAATTGTAAAAAACAAATCTTCATTAATGGTTGGATGATGTGAGCCCAAAGGGCCGTCGGGATTGGGTAATCCGTAATCTGTATTCTTGCCGTTGCGAAAATACAAGCTCAAAGCTGAAAGTTTTTGCCAAAGCTTAAGTGGCAGCCAATGTATTTTAGTACTGAAAACATCCGATGGCTTACCCATCATAAATTTTGGTGCTATCCAATAACCCCTCCGCCAACTCATATCTACAGATGCAGCAACACGGCTACTTTCAACAGCTACGTCGGCTGCTGAATTACCTCCACCAATAACCAACACCCGCTTACCAGTAAATCTCGAAAATCTTTTCACCTCATGAGAGTGAATAAACTCACCACTAAATCGACCCGGATACTTAGGCATCCTTGGTAACCAATGGTGACCATTGCAAACTGCAAGTGCATCAAATTCAGCTGTTGTTTCAGATCCATTGGACTGTGTAGTTACCTCCCATTTTCCTTCCTTGTTTCTTTCACAATGTGTAACCAGCGTGTTGAATTGAATTAAAGGATATAGCCCAAAATGGGTTGCATAATCTTGAAAATATTTTGCAAGATGCTTATGGGAAGGATAGTCAGGATAATCTTCAGGCATGGGATAATCCGCATACTGACTCAAGGTTCTAGAAGAAATGATATATGTTGTTTCAAAAACTGAACTATGACCCACTTCTTCGGTAAAAACCCAATTGCCTCCAACGTCTGAACCTAAATCGTAAACCACCACTTCCAGTCCTTCATCCTTTAGGTTCTTTGCGGCTGTAATACCTGAAGGGCCGGCTCCAATTACACAAACTTTTTTCGACATACTGATTTTTATTTCGACAAAAATGTACACCCGTTGGGCTATGCACAAAAACTAAATTTTTCCCCATCAAACAATCCCTTATCACTCAACTTTAGATTTGGAATAACCAACAAGGCCATGAAAGAAAGAGACATAAATGGAGCGCCTAATCTAGACCCCAAGGCTTTTGCTTGTTGGTCGATTACGGTATAGGCCTCAGCTACTTTGTATCCATCTTCATCACTCATTAATCCTGCTATGGGTAAAGGCAGAACACTGTCTTTACCATTTCCTACACAACTCACTCCACCCTTAGATTCAATAACCAAATTGATTGCCCTTGCAATACTAAGATCATCTACACCAACAGCAACAATGTTGTGCGAATCATGTGCAACAGACGAAGCAATTGCTCCTGTTTTTAGTCCAAATCGATGAATAAACGCCACTGCAACAGGTGCAGAAAAATACCGGTTCACCACCACAATTTTAAGTACGTCTTTTTCAACATCTGAAACAAAATAACCCTCACTGCTTAAAGGTTGCAGATTTAGTTTCTCGGTAATCAATTGTCCATCTATACAACCAATTACCGGATAAGGATATAATCCATTTGCAGGCAAAGCAATTTCAGAAACAGCAACGGGTTGGATACCAAATCTGTTTACGGCTGGTGTTTGTAAAACAGGTTTTTCTATCCATGATTTACCCTGGTGGGCCACCTGTTTTCCATTGATAAAAGTGGACAACACATTAAAATCCTTGAGGTTTTCTACGATTACAAAATCAGCAGCATCTCCAACTTGAAGCAATCCAACATCCAATTTATAGTGCTTTACAGGATTGACGCAAGCCGCTTGCAAAACATGAAACAGATCGTAGCCCTCAGCAATGGCTCTTGCGCATAATTTATTAATGTGGCCTTCTACTAAACTATCTGGATGTTTATCATCAGAACAAAACATAATTTGGTCTGGGTAATCATCAATTAGCGGAATTAAGGCTTCAAAATTTTTTGCAGCACTGCCCTCACGTATGATGATTTTCATACCATGACTTATCTTTTCTTTCGCTTCTTCAATTGTAAAACATTCATGATCGGTACTTATTCCACGATTGATGTATTGAACCAATCCTTCACCACTTAAGCCAGGTGCATGTCCATCGACAGGCTTACCCAAAGCATGTGCAGCTGCAATTTTTTTTAGTACTTCTTCATCCCCTCCAATTGCACCAGGAAAATTCATCATCTCACTGAGGTACTTTACATCAGGTAATTCTAGCAATGTTTTTACTTGTTCCGAATCAAGTGCATCGCCAGCAGTTTCAAAAATGGTGGCTGGCACACAACTGGGTGCGCCAAAGTAAAATTTGAACGGGACTTTCTTACCATCTTCAATCATGAATTTAACCCCCTCCATACCGCATACATTGGCTATTTCATGTGGATCACTCACGGTGGCTACGGTGCCGTGTACAACTGCTAGTCGGGCAAACTCAGACGGAATAAGCATGGAACTTTCAATATGGACGTGGGCATCAATAAAACCAGGAATAATAAAGGGTAATGTTGGGTCGATGTTGGAATTTCCAGTGGTCTGAATGGAAACAACCTTACCAAATTGAAAATTCATCGTTACGGGTATGATGGTTCGCTTAATGCAATCAACCATATTCCCTTTTACACTTTCTAAATCCATAAGTTTGAATTTACGAAGGAAACCAATGTAAACCAACCCTACAGGTTTGCCGCTCATGGAGAAAATTTAGAATTTAACAACCAGGCTGTTGGTTGAATTTGAAACACCACTATATTGCAGGTATAAACACTTTTTATGAAAAAAATCAAATTTTTGTCGCTTTTGACCCTCTCTTTTTTGATGGCTGCGACAACTTTTGCACAAACAGCAGATGAGATTATCAGCAAGCACATAGAAGCCATTGGCGGTGCAGAAAATTGGAAAAAAATAAACACAGTAAAGCAAGAAGCCTCAATCAGTGTTCAGGGCATGGATATTCCTGTAGTCATCACTTTTGTACACAACAAAGCATTCAAACAAGAATTCACTGTTATGGGGATGACTGGATATTCTATCATCACTGTTGATAGCGGATGGAATTTCAGTCCAATGGCTGGTCAAACCAAGCCTGAGCCCATTACGGCTGATGAATTGAAATACGGCAAGGACCAACTCGACCTACAGGGAGAATTTATTGACTATAAGGCAAAAGGCCACAGCCTTGAAGTACTTGCAAAAGAAGATGTAGATGGTACAGAATGTCTTGTAGTAAAAATCAATAGGAAAAGTGGCACTGAGTCAGTTTTCTATTTCGATCCAAAAACCTATTACATGATTCGCACTAAGTCTAAAGTAGTTACTAACGGTCAAGAAGTTGAATCAGTAATCAACATGAGTAATTTCCAAAAATTACCAGAAGGAATTGTAATGCCATTTACAATGGAATCCAGTGCTGTACCAGCTCCTATCACTGTTACCAAAGTGGTAATCAATGGTCCAGTTGATGAATCAACTTTTAAAGTTTCACAATAAATCGTTTTGTCTATACCAGAACCCGGTCGTAATACCGGGTTTTTTTATTCAATAAAATCTATACATGATGAAAAGAATAACATCGCTCCTCGTTTTTGCTTTTTCAGTTTTATCAATCACTAGTGAAGCTCAAACAGACATCAACTCAAGTACATTTGGTGCCTTAGAAGCCCGCGTACTTGGTCCGGGTACCATGAGCGGCAGGATTTCCGCTATTGAAGGCGTTAATGCCGAAAATGGAAAAACAGTTTATGTAGGAACAGCTGGTGGAGGTGTTTGGAAAACCACCAACGCTGGTGCTTCTTTCAAACCCATCTTTGATAAATATTGTCAGAGTATTGGCGCACTTGCCATTGACCAAAAAAATCCAAAGGTAATTTATGTTGGTACTGGCGAAAGCAACATGAGAAATTCCGTTTCTATTGGAGATGGATTTTACAAATCAACTGACGCTGGTAGCAACTGGCAAAGGATAGGAGGATTGGATTCTACGGAGCATATTGCTAAGATTGCCATCGACCCCAACAATTCAAATACAGTATATGTTGCTGCTCCAGGTGCCTTATGGAGTGATAGTAAACATAGGGGGTTGTACAAGTCGACTGACGGAGGTAAAACCTTTGAAAAAATATTATTCATTTCTGATAAAACAGGTTGCGCAGATGTTTCTTTAGATCCATCCAACCCGAATACGGTTTATGCAACCACTTGGGAATTCAGAAGAACACCGCATTCCTTCTCTTCGGGAGGTTCGGGTAGTGGCATCTGGAAAAGCTTGGACGGTGGTAAGGCATGGAAAGAGTTAGCCAATGGAATACCAGCAAAACCAATTGGTAGAACGGCTTTGGCCATTGCCCCATCATCTCCCAATAACCTTATTGCTATAGTAGAAGCAAAAGAAACAGGTTTGTATATTTCTGCAGATGGTGGAGAAACATGGAAGCCACAAAGTGCCTCTTTGAATGTTGTTTCAAGACCATTTTATTTCAGTTCTTTGGTCATCGATCCTAAAGATCCAAAACGTGTATATCGTCCTGCTTACTCATTTGCTTATTCAAGTGATGGCGGATATTCTTTTGCTGAAGCAAGTGGTGAAGGTGGATGGGTGCATAGTGACCACCATGCTTTGTGGATCAATCCATCCAATACGAACCATCTTTACTTAGGCACGGATGGTGGCGTCTATACAAGCTTAGATCGTGGGGCTACCTGGACTTTTATTCAAGGTTTACCAGTTGGACAATTTTATCATGTTGACCATGATATGGGTGCGCCATACCGTGTTTTTGGAGGATTACAAGACAATGGAAGTTGGGTTGCCCCTTCATCAGGACCAGGCGGTGTAGGCAATGGTGATTGGAAACCAATATACAGCGGAGATGGTTTCTGGGTGACTCCAGATCCAACCGACCCCAATATTGCTTATGCAGAATCACAAGGCGGTGATGTGAACCGTATTGATTTGAAAACCGTCAAATCAGTTGGTGTTCGTCCATTACAAACCGACAAAGAAGAAAAATTAAGATGGAACTGGAATACAGCAATTGTAACTGGTAAAGCAAATCCAAAAAATCTTTATACTGGTGCCCAATATCTTTATCGTTCGCAAGATCAAGGAAGAAACTGGACAAGAATATCTCTAGACCTAACCACCAATGATAAAAAGAAACAAGAGCAAGAAAACAGTGGGGGCTTGAGTGCGGATAATACATCAGCAGAAAACCACACCACCATATTTACCATTGCAGAATCGCCACTAGATGCCAATCAAGTTTGGGTGGGTACTGACGATGGTAATCTTCAAGTAACTACCGATGGTGGTAACACATGGACAAATACTTCTACCAATATTGTCCCAACAGGTATACCCGCGCAAACCTGGGTGAGCAGCATTGAGCCGTCTCATTTTAATAAAGATGTGGTGTATGCAACATTTGAAAACCACATGTATGGTGATCACAAAACCTATGCAGCTAAATCAACAGATGGCGGAAAAAATTGGAAGGCTTTTATCAGTAAAGAATTTAGTGGTTTTGCACACAAGATTATAGAAGATCCTGTAAACCAGAATGTACTTTTTCTTGGAACTGAAATGGGATTGTTTGCTTCTGTAAATGGAGGACAAGACTGGTTCAGGATGAAGAACAACATTCCATGGTATGCCTTGGTTAGGGATTTGAAAATTCATCCAAAGACAAATGACTTGATCATTGCTACACACGGAAGGGGTATTTTAATTGTTGATGACATTTCAAGTATGCGTGCACTCAGTAAAGATGTTACTGATAAAAATGTGCACTTGTTTGAAACTGGCGATATCACACTTTCAACTGGTGAGTTTGGAAGCGGTGGATTTCCAAGTACCGGAGGATGGGTATCCGGAAATGCGCCTTCATTAAAGCCATTCCAATATTATTTAAAGGATAAAATCAATACTGGTACAGTAAAAATTGAAGTTTACGATAAAACAGGAAAACTGGTGCAAACTGTTCCAGCAAGCAATAGAAAAGGGATTAACCGCGTTACTTGGTCGCAGCGTATGATGCCTCCAAAAACTGCAACAGGCGCAACAAAACCAGATAATGGAGGTGCTGTAGCACCACAAGTATTACCAGGTGAGTATACCTTAAAATTGAAAATAGGGGCAGACGAGTACTCCCAATCTTTTAGAATGGTTCACGACAGTAAATCGAACTTTAGTTTGTCTGAAAGAAATGATCAGTTTGCTGCTGCAATGGAATTGTACAACCTGCATTTAAAATTGGCTACAATTGTGGCAGGGATTAGTGATAAGCAAAAAATATACAAGGACAATGTTGCTAAACTTAAAAACAAAAAATCAATCAAAATAGGTAATGATTATTTGATAGCATTGGAAACCTTGAGGGCTGAACTCATTCCCACAAAACAGAAATCGATCTTTGCTGATGAATCCAGGTTAAGAGAGGACATCACACAGGTGTACCTCGCTATCTGTTTCAATGAAGCAGGACCAAGTAATCTACAATTGGAAAGTATCAAATCGCTTACCAAAAAGGTGAATGAAGCTGAAAAGAAAGCAGTTGAAATCAATGGATTGCATGAAGAAAAACTAAGGTCTGCTTTAGCAAAAGAAAAATTATAACCGAAGACCAACTTAAATTAGAAAGGCCGGAAATTCCGGCCTTTTTTTATTTATTCTTCGTCACGAAGGATTCGTTTGAGTTTTAAACTTTTGACTGGTGCAACCACCAAAGGAAATTTTTCAACCGTAACATTACTGGCATCCAAACCAAACCCTTTTTCTTCTGATAGGGAAATATGCTTGAGCCAGAAATATAATTTCATTACAAGACGCTCAAAGAAAGGCAATTCATTATCCTGACTCAAAAATTTCTCCATCACGATAAATTCAAAATCACCTGCAATATTGTTCCTGGCCAAACTTTCGTAGCGAGAAGTAATATTTACCTCTTTATTGGCTACCATATCTTCAACTACTTTGCGGAACATCAAATTAATTTTAGGTTGTTGTCTGAATCCCAACCTGAATTCAACCCTAATTACTTCATTGGGAATAATGGTCTGCACCTCATATTCACAGGTATATGGGTCATCTAAAGTATCAACGTGAACAAACCAATAAATATCGGCACGTTTGGGTTTCTTGTTAAGAATAGAGTGAATGATCTTGTATTCAATCTCCTTGAAGTTATTTGCACTGCTCAAATAAACCAGGTGAGTAGCATATTTGTTAATGGTTTGGTCATTACTTAATTCCTGTAGTACCGGTAAATAGTTTTCAAGACGAGCAAATTCAACGTAACGGTTTTTGATTTTTCTCGACTTATGCCAAACATACATTATGATAAAGAATACACCTCCCACAATTAAAGTTGCGAAACCCCCATGAGGGAATTTTTCAAGATTCGCCACAAGGAAACTTGATTCTATCGTAATGTAAACGATCAAATAAAGATATATTAAAACAGACTTTACACGATGCAACACAAGGTAATTGGCAAAGAGGATAGAAGTTGCAAACATGCACAAAGTGATTGCCAATCCGTAGGCAGCTTCCATACTACCAGAATTTCTAAAATAGAGCACAATACAACAACATCCAACAAAAAGCAATGCATTGATTGCAGGTATAAATAATTGTCCCCTTTCCTCTGTAGGATATACAATTTTAAATTTGGGCCAAAGATTTAAACGCATAGCAACACTGATCAATGTAAAGGAACCACTGATCATGGCCTGACTCGCAACAATGGCTGCAGCAGTTGCGATGATAATTCCAATCAACAAGAAGGAATTTGGCATGACTGCAAAAAAAGGATTGCGGAGCAATTCAACATCAGGATTGGCTGATAAAAATGAAATATCCTTCATCAGCGATGAATTGGCGAACATTTTGCCTTTTAATTGAAGCAAATAAGCGCCTTGACCTAAATAATTTAAAATCAAGCTAAGCTTGACCCAAATCCAAGTTACACGAATATTTTTTCTACCGCAGTGACCAAGATCGGAGTATAAAGCCTCCGCACCAGTGGTACACAAAAACACTGCACCAAGCAGCCAAAACCCCCCAGGATATTGAACCAACAAACGAATGGCATAGACTGGATTGAATGCTTTTAGCACACTCCAGTCATCCACAATATTGAATACCCCTAGCACTGCTAACATTCCAAACCAAATAAACATGATTGGACCAAACATCTTACCGATGGATGCAGTACCAAATTGTTGCATAAAAAACAAAACTGCTATAATGCAGAGCACAATAGAAACAATCTGCATTTCGGTTATTCCTGCTAGCCTTGGTAGTTGAGTTAAACCCTCAACTGCGGAGGTTACCGAGATTGGCGGCGTAATAATTCCTTCCGAGAGTAGTGCGGCACCCCCAATCATGGCTGGAACCACAAGCCACTTTCGCCTCCTTCTAACCAAAGTGTAGAGGGAAAAAATTCCACCCTCCCCTTTGTTGTCTGCTTGTAAGGTTAAAATCACATACTTGAGGGTCGTTTGAAGTGTTAAGGTCCAGATTATACAAGAAATCCCACCCAAGATGAGTTCCTCTGAAATAACCCGTCCATTAATAATTGCACTAAACACGTAGAGAGGGGAAGTACCGATATCGCCGTAAATAATCCCCAAAGCGATCAGCAAGCCTGCTGCGGTGACCTTGTTTAGCTGTTTACCCACTTTTCTTTGAATTTGGATTGCCTCATTGCGGAACAAAGGTATAGGGAATTTAAGTTTGTTTTAAAAAATACTTTGCCTGACTTAGAGTAATTTTAATTTGAAAGCAAATGGATATGAAATACCTAATCAGTCTTACCTTAATCATTTTTTTGACCACTTTTGTTCATGCACAGAAAGTTGACTATTCCCTTGTAGACAGAGATGACCTCAAAGAGATGAATTTTGAGATCATTGGTAAAATGGGAAATAACATCAATATTTATAAAAATAACAGGAGTAGACACGATATCAGTATTTACGACAACGACATGCAAATCAAGAATAGGGTTAAACTTGAATTTATGCCTGATAAAGTGTATTCGGTAGACTTTGTTTCTTATGGAGATTTTGCCTACATAATCTACCAACACCAAAAAAGAAATATTGTAACCTACTCCATGGTGAAAATTAACCCGGATGGTAAATTAATGACCGACCCGATAGACCTTGACACTTCACATATTGGCGGAAATTCAGATAGTAAAGTGTACAGCATGGTAACAAGTGATGATAAGAAAAAAATTGTCATTTTCAAAATAAAAAGGGTCAATGATAAAAGTTTTCAAATTACTTCCCTACTCTACAACAACCAAATGGAAGTAATCAAAAAAACGAGTTTTGACTTGACCAATGTTGACAGAGATGGCGTCTTCACTGATTTTCTGGTTGACAACGATGGCGACTTTGTTTTTGGCCGTGCGGATAGATCTGGAAGCAGGGAATATATCAATAAGCTTGACCTCTATTACAAAGAAGCAAACAGTGATGCAATCACAAAGGTACCTCTGGTGCTGAAAGATAAAAGTTTGGATGAGGTAAAATTGAAGATTGACAATTACAACAAACGTTTAATCTTGACCTCTCTTTTCTACAAACAAAGAAAAGGGAACATAGAAGGCCTTTACTCGTTTGTTTGGGATAAAAAATCTCAATCAATTTTATCAGAAACCTCATTTGAGTTTAGCGACAGTTTACGCATTGATGCAAAAGGAGAGAGCGGTACAATTAAAACAGCATTTAACGACTACTTTATTAGGCACGTGGTTCCGGTTCAAGATGGCGGATTTGCTGTTGCAGCTGAATTGTATTATTCCTCATCCAGAAATAATTCTTGGAACAGGTTCGATTACCTCTATGGCGGATTTTCACCATTTCTCTCATCCTACGACCTCTACTATAATTCACCAATGTCTAGGATGTATGGTGGGGGCTGGTATGATCCTTTCAACAGGTTTGGTCCGCAAAACAACATGGTGAGGTATGCATCTGAAAATATTATGGTGTTCTTTTTCAATGCGGATGGTCAATTGAGGTGGAGCAATACAGTAAGAAAGAACCAGTACGACGACAATTCAGACTCATTTATTTCCTATCAGCTTTTTAATACTGGGACTGAGGTTAGATTTTTATTCAACCAAAGGGAAAAACGTGAGCAAATTTTAAACTCAGCTACACTAGATGCTGAGGGTAAGGTAAAAAGACAACCCACTTTAAAAAGCCAGGACCGCGAATATGATTTCATGCCCAAATTTGGAAAACAAATTGGTTTGAAACAGGTCGTGATTCCATGCCTTTACAAGAACTATATTTGCTTTGCAAAATTGGAATTCTAAACTACGTTGATCACCCTTTTCAAGAATAACAGTCCCATTGCATTAATTATGCTGCTGGTTCTGGCTGCCATGCCAGAGCTAAAAGGTGTATTTGTTATTCATGACAATATCAACAACTCCACTTTACTCTTCAGCTACATCAATGAATATCTTTTACCACTAAACAGCAACAGTAATGGTATTAGGTTTTTAAATATTGTACTCCTATTCTCTGAAAGTCTTTTTTTGAATAAAATTGTTACAGATCATCGATTAATGGAAAAACCAGGTTTCGTTCCTGCAATGACATTTTTGTTGTTAAGTGCACTTCTGCCATTTAGAATAACCACTTTTTTCATACTAATTAGTGGATTGCTTATTGGATTGCTAAAAATTTTAATCATTATCTTTAAACAAGAACAACCGAATAACAATTTAATTGCAGCGGGATTTATTACCGGCAGTCTGGCTGCAATGAATACAGTATACTGGACCACTTATTTGTGGCTAATCATTGCCTTATTTATCATGAGACCAGCTTCGGTAAAAGAATGGCTAATCTGCACGATGGGTTTTGTTCTTCCTTTTTACTTTGTTTTGTCATGGCAGTACCTGACAGACCAACTTGATTTGAAATCGTTTTTTTCTATTGGGAGTTTTGCCTTTATGCTTCCAAAGTACAGTACCCTTATTTGGACTAAAATTGCAGTTTTTATAACCCTTCCTGTTCTAGGTTTGTGGGCCTATGGTTCTCAAATCAGCAAAATGGTAATTCAAAACAGGAAAACATACCTCACCATCTTCATTCTTTCAATCTTCATTTTGGTAGTCATGATACTGAAACTGAATGTATTGGGCAATGAGCTTATGTTCTTACTCACACCAGCAAGCTTCCTGTTTGCTCCGTTTTTTTTATCCTTTAGAAAGGAATTTATCCCCAACCTTATTCTATTGGCCATTATTGTATTGGCAGTTCTCCGTTAAATTTAACCCGATCATAGACTCATTGAGATAAAGGTTATAAATTTGCAACAAATCATTAACAATGAAATTTGGTGTTGTTGTATTCCCGGGTTCGAACTGCGATAGAGACATGATTGATGCGCTAAGAGAGGACCTTGGACAAGAAGTAAGGGAACTTTGGCACAAGGACAGCGACCTGTCTGATTTCACAAATGAGGACTGTATCGTTTTAC
This sequence comes from Chitinophaga pinensis, assembly GCA_945897185.1. Classification (GTDB taxonomy): domain Bacteria; phylum Bacteroidota; class Bacteroidia; order Chitinophagales; family Chitinophagaceae; genus Pollutibacter. Next base: position 16,761 of record CAMDFC010000019.1, read on the forward strand.
CCGGAGGTTTCTCCTATGGCGATTACTTACGCTGTGGAGCAATTGCAAGATTTAGTCCAATGATGCAAGCGACAATTGAATTTGCCAATCGTGGAGGGAAAGTGTTTGGCGTATGTAATGGCTTTCAAATACTCTGTGAAGCAGGACTACTGCCAGGGGCCTTGTTAAAAAATAGCAACCAACAGTTTATTTGTAAAAACGTACACATCATAGGTAGCGAAGGAAAGGCATTAAAAATACCAATAGCACATGGAGAGGGCCGGTATTACGCCAATGCAGAAACCATGAAGGAATTGGTTGAAAACCAACAAATCATTTACCGCTATTGTGATACAAACGGAACAATCAATGAAGCCGCTAACCCTAACGGCACTGCGGATAATATTGCTGGAATTTGCAACAAGGCAAGAAATGTATTTGGCATGATGCCACACCCTGAAAGAGCTTGTTCAGATAAGTTAGCCAACACAGACGGCAGAACGGTTTTTCAAACACTATTTTTGCAAGAACTAAAGCAAGCCGTGCTTGCATAAATTAATTACCATGAAAAAAATCCTATCCCTTTTTGTCCTCTTTTTATTTTTCGGATCAACTGCATTTTCTCAAATGGGTTCAGCGAAACAAGTGAAGTGGAGTTTTACTTCAAAAAAAATCGGGGATAAAAAATACGAAGTGCGAATGACTGCAACCATTAATGGCAACTACCATATGTATGCTATAAACGCTGGAGTTGAATTACCGGCACCTACAAAAGTTTCATTTACAAAAAATCCACTTTTAATTATACAGGGTAAAACTATAGAACAAGGCAAAAAAATAACCAAATTCGAATCCATTTGGGATGGCAAGGTGAATTACTATGAAAAAACCGTGACCTTTGTTCAGCTTGTTAATACAAAAACCGCTGCCAAGACAAATTTGAATGGGAAAGTGGAGTTTATGGTATGCAATGATGAAGCATGCCTTCCTCCTTCAGAGGTCCCTTTTAAGATTGCCATTGGAGGCTAGCACCTTCAACATGAAAAAAAGTTTTTTTTGGAGTCTTTGGCTTCTTCTTGTAATACCTATCGTTTCTATTGCCCAAGACACCACACAGGCAATACTTTGGAAAGCCACATCCACCAAGGTTGGTGATAAAAAATATCAACTCACTTTCAGTACGGAAAATAGTTCCAATTGGGAAATTTATGCGCCCAATATAGATTTTGATGGTATTGCTTCCGCTACTTTATTACTTACGGATTCTTCCATCAAGGTAATTTCCGCTTTAAGTTCAGAAATCAAGGGAGTGATTACCAAAAGTGTCATTTTTGAAGGAAGCGATTTCGAAATTTTTAAAGACAAAGCCAGTTTCAGCACCATCATTGAATTTAGCACGGTTGTTCCAGCTTCTCTCCAAACCACATTCGCTTACTCATATGGTAAAGCTGATTCTTTTTTTCCTGGAGAAACTGCCTCATTTGAAATTGCACTTGAAGGAGGAAAGTCTTCCACCAGTAAACTCCTTATTCCAGGGTTAGACATCAACAAACCCATACAGGATTGTGGAACTGGCAGCAGCAAAGAGGAAAATGGATTACTGAAGATTTTTTTTCTTGGATTCTTGGGGGGATTGTTTGCATTGCTTACTCCCTGTGTATTTCCCATGGTGCCACTTACCGTTTCTTTTTTCACAAAGCACAGTAGCAATAAAAAGAAAGGCAAACAACTGGCTATCGCCTATGGGCTGTTTATTTTTTTAATTTATGTATCCTTCAGTATTCCTTTTCATTTATTGGGCAATGTTAACCCAGCCATTTACAACGACATTGCAACCAATGTGTATTTGAACGTTGCGTTCTTTGCCATTTTTATCTTTTTTGCCATCTCATTTTTTGGCTATTATGAGATCACATTACCAGGCAGTCTAGCAAACTCTACCAATGCCAAACAAGGTTCTGGCATTGCAGGTGTTTTCTTTATGGCTTTAACGCTAGCTATTGTTTCGTTTTCATGTACTGGTCCAATTTTAGGTACTTTATTGGTAGGTACAGCAACGCAGGGTGCTTGGCCATTAACTGCAGGTTTGGCAGGGTTTGGGGTGGCATTGGGACTCCCATTTGCATTGTTTGCACTTTTCCCTCAGTGGTTAAATTCCTTGCCAAAAAGTGGCAGCTGGCTCAATACCGTTAAAGTAGTGCTTGGCTTTATAGAATTGGCCTTGGCACTCAAGTTCTTATCCAATGCAGATTTGGTGGCCCATTGGTCGATCATCAAACGTGAAATATTCTTTGGAATTTGGATCATTATCTTTTTGGGACTGTTTCTATACCTTATGGGATGGATTCGATTTCCCCATGATTCAAAAGGAGAAAAAATTGGTGTGCTCAGGAAAAGTTTCGCCTTGGGCGTATTGATTTTCACACTCTATATTACACCCGGACTCACCAATACCAAGATGGCAAATATTGGCTTGATTAGTGGGTTTCCACCACCGCTATGTTACAGCATTTATAAACACCCTGTAAACTGCGATGAGCCCTTGAAAGATTACGAGGAAGCCCTGCAATTGGCAAAAAAGCTGAATAAGCCATTGCTCATTGATTTCACGGGATGGGCTTGTGTAAATTGCAGAAAAATGGAAGAGAATGTTTGGACAAAACCAGAAGTACAAGAATTGATGGACAAATACATTTTGGTTTCACTTTACGTAGATGATAAAGCATTATTACCCATTGATCAACAACAAGTATATACAACCAAATCAGGAACAAAGGTGAACATCACCACAATAGGAAACAAGTGGAGTCAATTTCAAACTGAAAACTTCAATGCCAGCTCACAACCCTGGTATGTGACGTTTTCACCAGATGAACAATTGTTGACTGCTCCGGTTGGGTATGTTCCCAACTCAAAGGAATATGCCGCATGGTTAAAATGTGGACTAGATGCATTTGAGAAGGTTAAGCAATAAAAAAGGGACCATTGCTGGTCCCAATTATCCTATTTATGAGAAAACCACTTTAAAATTACAAGGCAACTTGCTGCTCAACCATCAATTTTCTGAGGTTGATCAATCCATAACGCATTCTGCCTAGAGCAGTATTGATACTGCAATTTGTTTTTTCTGCTATTTCTTTGAAGCTGAGGTTAGCAAAATGCCTCATTACTATTACTTCTCTCTGGTCTTGGGGAAGCATGTCTAACATTTGTTTTACACGCTCATGGCTTTGGGTACGCATGATTTTATCTTCAGCACCCTCTTCAGATAAATTGAGGGTATCGAATATGTCGTAGTCCTCGCTGTTGTTGTAAACAACAGGGGTCCTTTTTACTTTCCTGAAATGATCCACACACATATTGTGAGCAATTCTTAACGCCCAAGGCAAAAACTTACCTTCGTCTGTATAGCTTCCTGAACGAAGGGTATCAATAATCTTGATAAAAACTTCTTGGAAAATGTCTTCAGCCAGACTTTTATCTTTCAACAAGATAACGATAGAAGTAAAAATTCTGTCTTTGTGTCTGTAGATCAGATCTTCCAGCGAGCTAGAATCTCCGTTAACAAAAAGCTGAATCAGTTGTTGATCAGTTAGGTTAGAATTGGATCTCATAAAATGGTTTTTTTAGATTGGATTTGGATTTCGGGTAACATCGTTTCAGCGATATCACATGTCAAAACTAGACTTATCGTGAGTTGGGCAAAATTTTGAAGAACCTAATTTTTACAATTACGTAAATAGTTGTAAGCACGATAAGCGTTAAAATGTCAATGCATTGTTAACACGTTCGTAGAACTACGTAGTCTAAAAAAAAGAATTTGAATTTATATTTGTAGAATAATATGTCGAAACCCACGCCAGTAAAGGAAAATAAAAAATCAGCAAAAAATGCTGAGAAAAGCGACTCCATTTTTATACAAGGAGCCCGCGTGCACAACTTACGGAACGTATTCGTAAAAATACCTAGGGAAAAACTCACAGTAGTCACGGGAGTTTCCGGTAGTGGAAAGTCGTCTTTAACCATCGATACCCTCTTTGCAGAGGGTCAAAGACGTTATGCAGAGAGTTTAAGTGCATATGCAAGGCAATTTTTAATGAGAATGGACAAGCCAGATGTTGATCATATTGCCGGTCTTTGTCCTGCTATTGCTATAGAACAAAAAGTAACTACAAGAACACCACGCTCTACAGTAGGTAGCATGACAGAAATTTATGACTACTTAAGATTATTGTTTGCGCGTATTGGAAAAACAATTTCTCCAATTTCAGGTGATGAAGTAAAAAAGCAAGATGTTCATGATGTAGTAAAATATATGCGTGCTGCAAAAAATGGAGACAAGCTCTATCTTCTTTGTAAGTTTAAAACACATGCAAATAGAAAACCGGAAGAAGAGTTGGGCATATTAATGCAAAAGGGGTTCTCCAGGCTATTCAATGAAAAAACCACAGAGGTTACACAAATTGAAGAACTCTTAGAAGAAAAAAGATGGACGCCTACTGAAAATGATTTTTTGTTGATCGATCGATTTGTTGCTAAAGTTTTTGATGAGGATGAAGAAAACCGAATCGTTGATTCACTCACACTTGCATTTTATGAGGGCGATGGCAGTCTATTTTTAAAAAAGAACAACGACACATCTAAAAAATTCTCCAATCAGTTTGAATTAGACGGTATGCGTTTTGAAGAGCCTGTTCCCAATCTGTTCTCCTTTAATAATCCCTATGGTGCTTGTCCAGTTTGTGAAGGTTACTCCCAAATCTTAGGCATTGACCCAGATTTGGTTATCCCTAATCAAAGACTAAGCGTTTTTGATGGAGTAGTTGCTCCATGGAAAGGTGAAAAATTAAGTTGGTGGAAAGACCAGTTCATTAAAGGAGCTAAAGAACTTGACTTTCCAATTCACCGCCCTTATGCAGAACTAACTCCCGCACAGAAGGAATTACTTTGGAAAGGACAGAAAAAAACCTACGGCATCAACGACTTTTTTAAAGAAGTAGAGGAAAATTTATATAAAGTACAATTCAGGGTCTTGCTATCCAGATACAGGGGCAGAACAAATTGTACTTCCTGCCTGGGATACAGGGTGAGAAAAGAAGCCCTCTATGTTAAAATCAACAATCACCACATTGGTGAGTTGTGCAAGATGCCCGTGAAGGACCTCACCAATTGGTTTAAATCCATTGTACTTAGCAAACACGAAACATCCATCGCCAAAAGAATTTTGCTTGAAATCAATCAAAGACTAGATACGATGTTAGACGTGGGCCTTGGCTATTTATCGTTAGACCGATTGGCAAATAGCCTAAGTGGTGGAGAGAGTCAGCGTATTCAACTTACCAGATGCCTTGGTAGCAACCTCACCAACTCGTTGTATATATTGGACGAACCTTCAATTGGCTTACACAGCAGAGATACTGAAAGACTGATTAAGGTATTAAAAAACCTGAGAGACCTGGGAAATACAGTAGTTGTAGTGGAACACGATGAATTGATGATGAGAGAGGCAGACCACATTATTGATATGGGACCATTTGCAAGTCACCTTGGTGGCGAGGTGGTTGCAGAAGGTGATTTTGCTAAAATCCTAAAAGCAAAAAATAGTCTTACTGCTAAATACCTCAATGGTGAGATGAAGATTGATATACCTGAAAAGGTGAGGATCAGTAAACAAAGTATTCGCATTGAAGGTGCGGCTGAAAATAACCTACAGTCGATTGACGTAGAATTTCCCCTGGGCATACTTACTGTTGTGAGCGGCGTAAGCGGAAGTGGTAAAACAACCCTTGTTAAAAAGATTCTCTATCCTGCACTTGAAAAACACATTACTGGAGTAGGTGATAGACCCGGACTCCATTCAAAAATTTCTGGCGCACTTGATGCAATCAAGCAGGTGGAGATGGTGGATCAAAATCCAATTGGAAAATCATCTAGAAGCAACCCTGTAACCTATATTAAAGCATGGGACAGTGTACGTGAACTCTATTCATCGCAACCATTAAGCAAAATCAGAGGATACCAACCCAAACATTTTTCATTTAATGTGGATGGTGGAAGATGTGATACTTGCAAAGGGGAAGGAGAACAAGTAGTAGAAATGCAATTTCTTGCTGATGTTAGGCTAACCTGTGAAAGCTGCAATGGCAAAAGGTTTAAAGAAGAAGTATTGGAAGTACAATGCCAAGGCAAAAATATTTATGCCGTACTTGAAATGTCTGTGGATGAGGCCATCTCCTTTTTTAAAGATCAAAAAGACATTGCAACAAGATTAAAGCCCTTATCGGATGTTGGGCTTGGCTATGTGAAGTTGGGCCAATCGAGCGGCACCCTTTCTGGAGGCGAGGCACAGCGCGTGAAATTGGCTAGCTTCTTGGGTAGAGGGAAAAACAGTGATGAGAAAATTATGTTTATTTTTGATGAGCCAACAACAGGGCTCCATTTTAATGACATCAAAAAACTGCTTACTTCTTTCAACGCCTTAATTAACCAGGGACATACCATTATAGTAATTGAACATAATATAGATGTTATAAAAGCAGCAGATTGGGTAATTGAACTTGGACCAGAAGCAGGTGAAAATGGTGGTTCATTGGTATATGCAGGTCCACCTAAATTGCTCAAAAAATGCAAGGCAAGTAGAACTGCGCCTTTTTTATAATAAAAATAGACCTGAAAAATCAAATGCTGGCTTTCTATTCTTGTGCATATCGAGCGGTTCAGGTTTCAAAAGAATGTTGTAAATTACCATACAGGTAACAAAAAAACAGCCATATGAACCAATCAAGAAGAGTATTTATTCGCAACAGTGCCATTGCTGCGGCTGGTGCAACTTTCTTCAGCAGCAATTTATTTGCAGCTGCTAAAAAAGGAGAATTAACTGGAATCCAACTTTATTCAATCAGAGAAGATATGAATAAAGATCCACTTGGTACACTAACCCAATTATCAAAAATGGGTTATAAGCATGTTGAGCATGCAAACTACAACAACCGAAAGTTTTACGGATGGTCTGCAACTGAATTCAAGAAGCTCTTGAATGACCTTGGTATGACCATGCCAAGCGGACACACTGTTATGAGTACAAAACATTGGGATGCCTCTAAAAAAGATTTCAGTGATGCATGGAAGTATACAGTAGAGGATGCAGCAGCAGCTGGACAAATGTTTGTGATCAGCCCTTCAATGGAAACAAATACAAGAAGAGATTTGAATGCATTAAAAGGGTTCATGGAAGTATTCAATAAGTCTGGTGAGTTATGTCAGAAATACGGCATGAAGTTTGGATACCACAACCACGACTTTGAATTCAGTGAAAAATTAGGCGACAAAACATTGTTTGATATCATCTTGGGTGAAACAGATCCTAAATTGGTTATGCAACAATTAGACATTGGCAACATGATCAATGGAGGAGCAAAAGCATTGGATATCATGCAGAAATATCCAGGAAGATTTGAATCTATGCACGTGAAGGCCGAAATCGAATCAAAGGCTGGTCACGAAAAATACGAATCTGCTATTTTGAATGTTGGAATTGTTCCAGTTAAAGAGATCATTGATTTGGGTAGAAAATGGGGAACAAAACATTTCATCATCGAACAAGAATCTTATCAAGGCAAACCACCGTTGGATTGCATGAAAGAAAATATCGAGATCATGAAAAAATGGGGTTACAAATAACCAACCATAAAAAAGCCCCGAAAATATCGGGGCTTTTTCTTTTGTTTAGCTTTGTCCCATCCACAACGCACCGCCAACACTGGCTCTACGTGCGCCTGTTACGGAACCAAATACAGTCTCTTCTTCCCGCCACCTCAATACACCCAACAAGGCCATAATCAATGCTTCTTTATATACAATAATTGAGGGATCCGGAATTGAAATTTCAATGTTCAAAGGAGACAAGTGCTTGTCAATTCGAGAAATAAGATAACCATTAAAGGCTCCCCCACCGGTAACCATTATTTTTTCAGACTGTACCACCAACCCCCTTTTTACAACAATTTTTTCAACAGCAACAGCAATTTGAGTTGCAATGTGTTCTACATAGGTAGCCAGTTTGTCTTCAATTGATAGTCCACTTGAAACAACCAATGGATAAACAATGTTTGTGCCAAATTCATTTGCCAAAGACTTTGGGTATTCCTCCTGGTAATATGGGAGTTTATTTAGGGTTTCTAAAAGTGTTTCGTCAATTCTTCCCTTGGCTGATAGTGACCCGTTGTCATCATAGGCTAACCCATTTTCATTGACCAACATATTTAAGACCCTGTTGGCAGCACAAATATCAAAGGCATCATAAAAGGTTGAGCCATTGAATGACAGGTTGGCAATCCCTCCTAAGTTTAAAAAGAATTTGGTTTCCGGAAACAACAAGTGTTCACCCATGGGTACTATTGGTGCCCCTTGACCGCCCAAGGCCACATCAAGTGCCCTTAAATCAGAAACGACCGGCAAGTCTGTCTCGGCCGCAATTGAAGCACCGTGACCAATTTGGACAGAAAACTTTCCAGGTGAATGAAAAACGGTATGCCCATGTGAAGCAATCAAACCTACTTTATAATCCAATTTCTTTTCGGCTATGAATTTGTTGATTTGATTTCCCAAAAAATGACCGTACAAAGCATCCAGTTCTACAAAATTTAGTGCGTTTAAATGCGCAGCAGACTTCAACTTAGCCATCCATTCATTATCGTAAGCATAACAAGCAGTCTCAAGAATCGAAAACGACCATTTTCCACCTTTATCTTCCAACTCAACAAACGCAAGATCTAATCCATCTAGTGAGCTACCACTCATAACGCCAATCACACGATATAACATAGAAAATGTTTAATTTTGTTCAATAACCGAAATTAAGGATTGTATGGTCATAAATCTAAGCGAAAAACATTCACTCGTTAGCAATTGGATTTCAGAATTGAGAGATGTTGAGTTACAGGTAGATAAAATGAGGTTCAGAAGGAATATAGAAAGAATCGGTGAAGTGATGGCGTATGAGATCAGCAAAACCCTTCCCTGGGTAGAAATTGAAACCACAACACCCTTGGGCGTCTCAACATCAAAGACCCTTCAAAAACAACCTGTACTTGCTACCATTTTAAGAGCAGGTTTGCCTTTGCACATTGGAATGTTGAACTATTTTGATAAGGCCGAAAATGCCTTTATTGCGGCTTACAGAAAACACCACCGTGACGGAAGTTTCGAGATCAGTCTTGAATACCTTGCCTCGCCTTCTCTGGAAGACAAAATCCTCATCTTATGCGATCCGATGCTTGCTACAGGCGCGTCGCTTGTAAAAACCATTGCGTATTTAAAAAGAGAAGGACAGGTTTCAGAAATTCATGTTGCTTGCGTTATTGCATGTACCGAGGGGATAGACTTTTTAAGAAGACATGAACCACAGGTAAAAATTTGGTGTGGCGCAATTGATGAAGAGCTTACTGCCAAAGGATATATCGTACCGGGTTTGGGTGATGCAGGAGATCTTTCTTATGGAGAAAAATCACAAGCTTAGGCCACTAAAGGAGTTTCATGGCCCAAGGCACGATGAACAAACTCGCCAACACAATTAAGAATATACTGATCAAATTCATTACCAAACCAGCCTTGACCATTTCACTTAACTTGAGGTGACCGCTTGAAAATACAATGGCGTTTGGCGGAGTGCCCATGGGCATCATAGATGCACAACTTGCAGCCAGTGTCATTGGAATTCCCAGCATAAAAGGATCAGCACCAATTGCAGTAGCAATGCCAGTAACTACAGGCGCGAAAACAATAACTTGCGCAACATTACTCATCACTTCGCTGATGAAGATAGATAGCACCGTTATTGCTATGACGAGCACCACAATGGAGCTACCAGAAAACCCAGACAACCAAGTCCCCAAGATCTTGATGAGTCCTGCTTTTTCTAATGCCGATGCAAGTGTAATACCACCACCAAACAAAAGTAAAATTCCCCAAGCCATTTTAGCTGTATCAGACCATACCAAGATTCTTTCACTTTGCTTTGCAGAATTTCCAGCAGGTACGATGAACATGAGCAATGCACCAAACACAGCAATCATATTGTCGTCTAATTTTACAATACCCAATTTGTTTATTAAATCTCTTGTTATCCAAAGCGTTGCGGTAATAAGAAAGATAAACATTACCCGCTTCTCTGGAACAGACATTGGGCCAAGAGAATTCAATTCGTTTTTAATTAATAAACGCATTTCTTCATTGGAATCAATTTTACTTGGAAACATCCAAATCAATACAAAATAGAGAGAAAAAAGCAATACCATAGAAACTGGAAATCCGATTAACATCCATGCGGAAAAAGAAATATCATAATTGAACTGTTTGCTCATGAATGATGCATAAGCAACATTGGGTGGTGTTCCTATGAGGGTAGCGATACCTCCAAAATTAGAGGCATAGGCGATTGCCAACATCATGCACACCGCAAAATGTCTTAATTGCGGATTGTGGTCGTTCTTTGCAACTACTACAGAAATTACAGATGCAGCTATAGGAAGCATCATCATTGTTGTAGCGGTATTACTTAACCACATGCTGATGAACCCTGTAGCAAGAATAAATCCCAGAAGAATGCGGTTACCATTGGTACCGGTAAATTGGACGATGGACAATGCAATTCTTTTGTGCAGGCTCCATTTTTCAATAGCAAGTCCAATCATAAAGCCCCCCATAAATAAAAAGACTACTTCATTTGCATAAGGTGCTGCTGCTTCACTGATTTTTGCAATTCCCATCAATGGAAAAAGAACCAAAGGGATAAGCGAAACAGCTGGCATTGGTAAGGCCTCTGTAATCCACCAGCTTATCATGAGTATTGCCACTGCAAAAACTTTGTTTGCATCGTAGCCCAATTTAAATGGATCTATCATCAATACTAAAATGAACAACAATGGTCCACTTAACAGCGCAACCACTGATCTCCATTTGGAAACAGTAATTTTCTCCAAAGTTTCAGTTTGGGTGAAGATAAATCATTTGTGTATTTTGCCACAAACAACAAAGGCATTGCTCAAAGAAATTGTCATATCCATCCAAGCTTATTTTCATGCCCATGAATTTATACGAAAACATAAATTATGGAAGTGGATTTTGATACCCGGAATCGTATATGCGGTTCTTTTTGGGGTGAGCATGTATTTCTTCTCCAGATCAGCCACAGCTGCAATTGAGTGGCTTACCCTGGAAACGGGATTACAAGTTTGGCTAAACAAGTTACAAAGCAGCTGGATTGGATTTTTGTTTACAGTAGGGGGCATTATGCTTTGGCTAATATTGATGCTTTTGTATTTCTCGTTGTTCAAATACATTTGGCTGATTATTGGGTCTCCCATATTTTCTTACTTAAGTGAGAGAACTGCATCAATCATTGAAAACAAACCTTTTGATTTTAAAATGAAGCAGTACCTCTCAGACATCATGAGGGGTATAAAAATGGCTATTAGAAATACAATATGGCAAACCGTTTATGTTGTATCCATTATCATTTTATCACTCATTCCTTTTGTGGGATGGGTTGCACCATTTGTGGCCATTCTTATTGAGTGTTATTATTATGGATTTTCGATGCTTGATTATTCATGTGAAAGAAACAAAATGAGTGTGCCAAAAAGTATAAGTTTTATCAACACCCATAAAGGCTTGGCCATTGGCAACGGGATTGTTTTCTATTTAATGCACTGTTTCATCATTGTAGGCTGGGTACTTGCTCCCGCTTATGCTGTAATTGCAGCAACCATCAGTATGCAAGAAATCAAAGACAATAAATCATTGAACTAAACATGGATAAAAAAAGAGGGGAAGTATATTTGGTGCCCATTGCATTAGCAGATGAAGGATACGATCACTTGCCATTAATGATTAAAAATACTATTCAAAAATGTGATGCGTTTTTTGTTGAAAATTTAAGAACAGCAAGAAGGGCATTTAAAAAAATTGATCGGTCTTTCGATATTGACGCACGTCTTTGGTTTGAAATAGAGAATAAAGAAGAGAATCATCTGCACGACTTCAACAGAATGCTTGCTGAAGGAAAAACTGTAGGTATTGTAAGTGAATCTGGTTGTCCGGGTATTGCAGATCCCGGACAAAAACTAGTAGCCGCTGCACAACAACAACACTACAAAGTAATTCCCATAACTGGACCAAATTCAATCCTATTGGCCTTAATGGCCAGCGGTATGAATGGCCAGCATTTCAATTTTGTAGGGTACCTGCCAATATCCACGCTAGAACGTGAGAAGAAAATAAAAGAATTAGAGAAAAAATGCAATACGGAAAACTGTACAATCATCTTCATTGAAACTCCGTATCGCAATAATCCAGTTTTTCAATCTTTGATTTCTTGCTTACAAAAAGACACGAAACTTTGTATTGGTCATGATATTACCTCACCCCAAGAATGGATTATTACCAAAACCATTGAAGCCTGGAAAAAAGAAACACTTGAGCTTCCTAAACAACCTACAATATTTCTTTTAGGCAAGTAAGCATTTAACCAAAAACTAGAGTCCGTATTGTGATACCAGGTAGACCATAGCAGCCATCACAACTGTTCCCAAATTCAGTTCTCTTTCGCTTACCGCTTCAAATACATCTGTTTTTGCATGGTGTAAATCCATGTACCGCTGAGAATCTGGGTTCAACCCAATCAATGCGGTTCCTAATCCACGCAGTGGTCCAATGTCTGCGCCTCCACCTCCTTCATTAAATTCAAGCGCACCATAAGGATGAAACAAAGGCTTCCACTTTAACAACAATTCTTTTTGTGTTGCATTGGCAGTATATCCAAAACCACGTGGCGTGAAACCACCAGCATCACTTTCAAGTGCCATGATGAATTTTTTATTTTCCCCTTTTGCTATCTCTGCATATTTTGTTCCACCTCTTAATCCATTTTCTTCGTTCATAAACATAACGGCACGAATGGTGCGCTTAGGTCTTCCACCAACAGCTTTAAGTGCACGAATAACTTCAATACTTTGTATGCAGCCAGTACCATCATCATGTGCGCCTTCTGCAAGGTCCCAGCTATCTAGGTGACCACCAACAGTAATTACCTCATCAGGAAACTGACTTCCTCTTAACTCTCCTACTACATTATAAGAAAGCACATCATCCAACATTTCACAATTGGTCTTGATGTATACTTGCTTTATTTTGTTGCCCAATATGGCTTTGCTCAATGCCTCAGCCCCATTGGTGCTGATGGCCACTGCAGGAATTTTGGGTTGGGCTTCATCATATTTTGTTGCACCCGTATGTGGGTTATCATCCAATACAGGAGAAAGCGTTCTTACAATTACACCAACAGCACCCAATGCAGCTGCTTTAGAGGGACCTTGAGACCTGTAAATTCCTGCTTCACCATAGGCCCTGAACGTATTGATATGTCTAGGATCCATTCGGAAATTATAAAAAACCACCTTCCCTTTTACTTTATCTCTGCCTAATGCTTCTAGTTCAAGAAAACTTCTTACTTCTACCACTTCAGCTGTTATACCTAATGCTGATGTTCCAACAGCATTGCCAAGCGCAACAATATTCAAAGGCATAACCTTGCCATCCCTCATCGTTGCCTTGCCTATTTCTTTAGCACCTCTTACCCACCTGGGCACCATACATGGCTGAAGGTAGACTGTATCTGC
>CAMDFC010000020.1 GCA_945897185.1 Chitinophaga pinensis
CTCCATTCGTTTCCTCCTGCTGCTACATAAACCACATTGGGATTTTTAGGGTGCACCAATATTCTGGCAATGGTCCCGGTATTGGTCAAGCCAATTGACTTCCAAGTCTTTCCACCATCGGTAGATTTATAAGCGCCCATACCAGGAAGAGAGGCCCTAAAAATATTCGCCTCTCCGGTACCCAAATAAATGATATCCGGATTAGAAGGCGCAAGTGCAAAAGCCCCTATCGACAAGGTTCCCAATTGATCGGTAAGCGGCATCCAGGTTTCACCTGCATCGACAGTTTTCCAAAATCCACCAGTTGCAAATGAAGCAAAAATAACGTTCTTATTTCCCGGCAAACCAGCCACTTCGGTAACGCGGCCACTGATCAAATCCGGACCAACATTTCTCCATTGCATTTTTTTGTAAGGCGATGCAGCGTTCAATGCTTGGTGCTGTTTGAAGGATGCTACTCTGCCAGTACCTGCATCATTGGATGGCTGGGCAAATAATTGACCAAGTCCTAAAACAAGGAGCAATATTGAAAAGAGGAGAAACAATTTGAAAACCAAAGTATTTCTGCGGTTGAGTTTGGAAAATAAAATCATGGGCTTGATGTTTGGAAATTTAAACGAGGAAAACTAGCATATATAAATATATGAAATACATTGCAAATCCTAAAAGCATAATTGGACAAACAGAAAATGGAAAATCATTTGTAACTCTGTAAATTGATTATTAAATAGTAAATAACATGCGGACAATTTTTTTTGCCTCCCTACTTGTATTGTTTTCAGCAACCCAAGCACAAAAAAAGAAACTAGTCGCTCCTAGCAACGAACCACTAAAAACAGAAAGCATGAAAATGCTTGATGGAGGTTACGAGCAATACAAGCAGGTTGCCATGCAAATCTGGAACCATGCTGAACTTGGCTATAAAGAAGTAAAAAGCACTGCACTGCTTCAGGAAACACTTAAAAAAGAAGGATTCGCCGTAGAAGCAGGAGTAGCCGATATACCTACCGCATTTGTGGCTACTTATGGAAGTGGGCAACCTGTAGTTGGAATACTTGCTGAATTTGATGCATTACCCGGACTTGCACAGCAAGCGGTACCAGAGAAAAAAACAATAGAAGGAAAAGCAGGCGGACATGCATGTGGTCATCACTTGTTTGGTGCAGCATCTGTTGCTGCAGGCATCTCTATCAAAAAACTTATTGAAGAGAAAAAACTAAAAGGAACCATCAAGGTTTTTGGATGCCCAGCAGAAGAGGGCGGTTCCGGAAAAGTGTATATGGTGAGAGCCGGACTTTTCAACGATGTAGATGTGGCCATTCACTGGCATCCAAGTGCTGATAATGGGGTGACCATGACCAGCGCATTGGCCAACAGTTCTGCCAAGTTTAGGTTTTATGGAACCTCTGCACATGCTGCAGCTGCACCAGAACGTGGACGCTCTTCCCTTGATGCGGTTGAATCCATGAATTATATGGTAAATCTTATGCGCGAACACATCCCACAAGAAACTAGAATTCATTATGTAATTACCAACGGCGGTAAAGCACCGAATGTTGTCCCTGATTTCGCTGAAGTCTACTACTATGTTCGTCACCCTAAACGCGATCAGGTAAAACAAATTTTTGAACGGGTAACAAACGCTGCAAAAGCTGCTGCTATGGGGACTGAAACTCGAATGGATTATGAAATCATTGGTGGCACACATGATCTACTGTTGAATAGAACATTGGGCGAAGCCATGCAAAAGAATTTAGAAAAAGTAGGCGGTGTAAAATATTCAGAGGAAGAAAAACTATTTGCACAAAAAATTCAATCCACTTTTACTTACAAAGCACCTGCAATTTCACAGGCAGATAGTATTGCACCTTTAAAAATAGAATCAGATGCAGGTGGCGGATCTACTGATGTTGGAGATGTAAGTTATGCTGTGCCGACTGTTGGACTCCGTGCTGCAAGCTGGGTACCTGGTACAGCAGCACACAGCTGGCAGGCTGTTGCTTGTGGTGGTACTGAAATTGGTGCAAAAGGAATGATGGTGGCTGCCAAAACGATGGCACTCACTGCAATTGATTTGTTTACAGACCCTGCTCTTATTCAAAAATCAAAAGACGAGTTTCTAAAAACCAAAGGAGATTATAAATACGAAGCCTTGTTGGGTACTAGAAAACCAGCCTTGAATTACAGAGACTAATTTTTACATGCCAAGTATGCTCGTGAGATAAACCAGGTAAATAAAAATCCGCATTTTTTACTATCTTAACGTTAACGAAAATCTGCTTACCATGACCCCTACAAGATTGTTTGATTTTTTAGATTGGCAATTGCATAAATTCCCTCAAGAAGACATGTTGGCGGCCAAAGAAAACGGTGTTTGGAAAAAATACAGTACCCAAGAAATTAAACAACTGGTAGACAGCTTAAGCATGGGACTGCTTAAGGCCGGCATTGGGTATCAGGATGGCAGTATAGAGGGAAGAGATAAAGTAGCCGTACTTAGTAACAATAGACCAGAATGGCTGGTATTGGATCTTGCTGTCCAACAAACAGGTGCAGTACTCACACCAATCTATCCAACCATCAGCGTAAATGAACTTGAATTCATTCTCAATGATGCGTCTATAAAACTTGTATTTGTAAGTGACCAGGACCTATATAACAAAGTACAATCCATACGCGAAAAAACACCAAGCGTACAAGCTGTATATACATTTAATGAGATTCAAGAGGCTTTAAATTGGAAAGACCTTCTACAAATTGTAGAAGCGGATGATGTTGATGCGCTAAACAACTCTAAAGCACAAGTGAAGGGCAATGAACTTGCAACTATTCTTTATACATCTGGCACTACCGGTTTTCCAAAAGGAGTGATGCTAAGCCACCACAATATTTTAGACAACATCATGAATGTAGAGGAACTCTTGATTCCTGTTTGTGGAGCATCAGATAGAACGTTGAGCTTCTTGCCACTCAATCATATTTTTGAAAGAGTCATTAGCTACATATACATATTTAGGGGCGTCTCCATTTATTATGCAGAAAGCCTAGATACAGTTGGAGAAAACCTAAAAGAAGTGAAGCCCAACCTCTTTTCTACAGTACCAAGATTGCTTGAGAAGGTATATGAAAAGATCATGAATAAGGGAAGGGAACTGACTGGTATAAAAAAGAATTTGTTTTTCTGGGCTGTTGGAGTAGGCAGTAAGTTTGAGGTGGACAAAGACCTCGGAATTGGCTATAAGGTGCAACTTGCCATTGCCAACAAATTGATTTTCTCAAAATGGCGTGAAGCACTTGGTGGTAATGTAAAAGCAATTGTTACTGGCGCTGCGGCTTGTCAGGTTAGGTTGCTAAAAGTATTTACTGCAGCGCAGATTACCATTATGGAAGGTTACGGACTAACAGAAACCTCACCAGTAATCAGTGTGAATCATTATGATTCTTCAGGCAGAAGATTTGGAACAGTTGGTAAAGTCATCAGAAACGTTGAAGTAAAACTCGCAGCAGATGGAGAAATTTGTTGCAAAGGTTCCAATGTGATGATGGGCTATTACAAGCGCCCTGATTTAACTGATGAGTGTATCGATAAAGATGGATGGTTTCATACAGGTGATATTGGCGTTTGGGTGGAAGGAGATTTCTTAAAAATAACAGACAGGAAAAAAGAAATTTTTAAAACCAGTGGTGGAAAATATGTTGCCCCTCAACCCATTGAAAACAAGATGAAGGAGTCCTCTTTCATTGAGCAGATGATTATTATAGGAGCTGAAAGAAAATTCACAGCGGCACTGATTGTACCTGCTTTTGCCAACTTAAAGACTTGGTGTCAAAAGCATGGCATTGAAGCATCAAGCAATGAACTAATGTTAAACCATCCGAGGGTACAGGAGTATTATAAAACCATTATTGAAAAATTCAATCCCCAATTCAACCCTGTTGAGCAAGTAAAAAAATTCGAACTCCTCAATGCAGAATGGACAATCAATGGAGGAGAACTTACGCCTACTTTAAAATTGAAGAGGAAAGTAATTATGGAGAAATACGCAGATGCTGTTGAACGTATTTATGCAGTGGATGATCAAAAATAATTTTGTCCTCCGGGCATTTTAAAAAGTTTATTTCTTTGGTAATATGAGAAGGCAAGGTATTCATCCTCATGGGTTCTGATCCAGTTTTGGTATGCGCTCGCATCTGATGCTGGTCCAAATAACCATTGGTTATACGCTTCAAACATTCCTTCTCTTAACAGGTACCTTAAATGCTCAAAAAGATGAAAAGGATATTTGTTTTCATTGGCACTGAACCAATCCAACAAAAATCTTGATCGTATTGTCAATAAGGTCTCTGGTGTAATACCATGAAGTGTTAACTCATTTTGCTTACCCATGGCCTGAAGAAAATCCAACTCAAAAGAGGTTGGCGCTTTTACATAATACTTCTTGTTGTCTCCTGGCATGTAAATGCGCTTATACGATTCCAACAACAGGATTTTAATTTCTGCAGACTTTACAGAATAGCTTTCAAGATTTACAAAAATTTCTCCGTAAACAATGCTCCTTGATTTGTCGCCTGCAGCAAAATAAAATTTTGCAGCATGGTAATAGTTACCCGAATAAGAGGGATCGATTTTCATACCCGTCTCCCATTGTGCAATGGCTTCAGTTGGTTTCTGTTGAACCCAAAATAATTCACCATACTCACTATAAAGCGCCCCACTGTTTTCGAATTTTTTTAACCCTTTCTTATACAGTCGATCAGAAATTTTGTACTCTTCCAATTCCTTGAATACAGTTCCTGCAATTTGAAATATTTGTTCATCTGCACTTTCAAGTTCTGTAAGTGGCAATACCCTTTGTGCTGCTTTTGCAAAATCACCAGACAGATAATAGACATACGCTACATCTTTAAGCACGTCTACATTTCCAGGCTGTAATTCCAACGCTTTTGCAAGCACCATAATTGCATTGCTGTAATCTTGTTGCTTTTGAAAGCTTCGCGCTGTTTCACGAAGCTCTTGTACAGTTTCTGTAACCGTTTGCTGTGCAACAGCAGATTGAAAGAAGGCAAGAAGTATGGTTAATCTTAGGAATCGCATGCGTATGTTACAAAGTTAAGTAGGTTCGGGTCATGTTACCTAATCATGTGTGTTAATAATCCGTCGCGTAATTTAGGTTCAAACCAGGTGCTTTTGGGCGGCATTACTTCTCCGCTGTCTGCAATATCAAATAACTGTTCGATGGTGACTGGATAAAAACTAAATGCCAGTTTCATTTCCCCACTATCCACTCGCCTTTCTAATTCATGTAAACCTCTTATACCACCAACAAAATCAATTCTTTTATCAGTTCGCTGGTCATGGATATTCAAGAGTTTTTCAAAAACATTTTTAGAAAGAATCGTTATGTCTAGAACCCCAATTGGGTCATTGGTATAAGTGCCTTCCAATGAAGTCAAGTGATACCATTGTCCGTCTATATACAAACCAAATTCATGCAAGTGTTTTGGATCCACTGCTTCATCAGATGTGGCAATGGTAAAATCATCTTGCAAAGCACTGATAAAATCTTCTTTGGAATGTTCGTTTAGGTCTTTGATTACCCTATTGTAAGACATAATTTTTAACTCATTCGCTGGAAACAAGGTAGTGAGAAAGCGATCAGCCTCTGTGTTTGTATCACCGGTTATTGTACTTCTTACTTTTGCCGCACTAGCCGCACGGTGGTGTCCGTCGGCAATATAGGTACACGGTACTTCATTTTCAAAAACGGTAGAAATTGCGCTGATTGTTTCCTCATGTTGTACAACCCAAATACGGTGATGAATGCCATCAGTGGCTGTAAAGTTATATACAGGAATATTGTTTTGCTTAAACGCGTTGATGGTTATATCCAGTGTTTCAACATTACGATAAGCTAGAAATACATTTCCAGTTTGCGCACCCGTGATGCTGATGTGGTTGATGCGGTCTTGTTCTTTTTCAGGTCTGGTAAACTCATGCTTTTTAATTATCCCCTGCTCATAATCATCAACAGAAGAGCAGCAAACGAGTCCAGTTTGACTTCTTCCCTCCATCACCAATTCATAAATGTAATAGCAATCTGTGGATTCTTTAAAAAGCACGCCGTCTTCCAATAACTGGTGAAGGTTAGACTTTGCTTTTTCGTAAACCGACCTATCGTAGATACTTAAATCAGTCGGCATATCAATCTCCGACTTAGTAACATGCAAAAAAGTATGTGGATTATTTGTAGCCGCAATCCTTGCCTCTTCACTTGATAAAACATCATAAGGAGGAGCTGCTACAGCGGCAGCAAAAGAGGTATTGGGCCTGATTGCTTTGAAAGGAAATACGATAGCCATTTGAATTGGTTTATGATGCGTGTTGATTTGAAAATTCAGTTGCCAGTTGGGTAAATGCAACAACACTGTCAAGCGATAAAGCGTTGTACATAGATACCCTAAAACCACCTACACTTCGATGCCCTTTTACGCCAACCATGCCTTCTTCTTTACATTTGGCGCTGAAAAGAGATTCAAGTATTGGATCATGCATTGTAAATACAGCATTCATATGGCTCCTGTCCTCTTTTGGCACTGGCAAGTGAAAAAGAGGAAGCTGCTCCAATGTACTGTAAAGCAAGTCTGATTTTTGTTTGTTGTATTTTTCAATGGCTGCAATTCCACCCTGCTTCTTTAACCAACGCAACGTAAGTAGACAAACATAAATAGCAAATACAGGTGGTGTATTTAGCATGGAGCCATTGGTGATATGCTGACGGTAATCCATCATAGAAGGCAGTGAAAGATTTCCAGTTTCAGCAAATGATTTGTCTATGACCACTAAATTTACACCAGCCGCTCCGATGTTTTTTTGAGCTCCCGCATAAATAAAAGAAAACCGATTAAAATCCATTTCACAACTCAAAATATCACTACTCATGTCTGCCACTAAGGGTACACTGACTTGAGGAATGGCATGCATTTGTGTGCCTTCAATGGTATTGTTTGTGGTATAATGAAAATAGGCTGCGTCTTCCGGGATGGCATAGACTTTTGGGATATAACTGTAGTTCTTGTCTTTTGAAGAAGCAACTACTTCAACTTGTCCAAACTGTTTTGCCTCTTTGATTGCTTTTGTTCCCCATACACCGCAATCCAAATACGCAGCTTTTTTTTCTTTGGTAAGAAAATTCATGGGAATTTGAAAAAACTGGGTTGAGGCCCCTCCTTGTAAAAACACAACTTCTTTTTGTGCATCGAGGTGCATCAATTCTTTTACTAGAGCGACTGCTTCATTGAGCACATCTTCAAATAATGGTGTTCTATGACCAATTTCAAGAATGGAAAGTCCCGTACCCTTAAAATCTAAAATTGCCCTACTTGCCTCTTCAAATACTTCCTTTGGAAGTATACTTGGCCCCGCATTAAAATTGTGTTTCATGTCGATTTTTCTATTGCTGTATAAGATAGGCAGGCGAGTTGCAAAGATACTTAATTTGATGGAGTGTTGTATGGCAGCGATGGCTGTCCTGCATCCACCCATGCAGTATACCAGAAAGAAGCAATTGCAAGTATCGAGGCTTGCATTCTTCTCTCCACCATACCATTTAATTTTTTGTGGTAGGCCGAGGAATATTTTTCAGAATACTGGCGCATCAGCTTGTTGTTTCGGTATTCGTAAGACATCCGCTCGTGGTCGTTGAACTGCTGGCTCAATTGTTTTTCAAATTGAAGTACGGTATCCGAGGCTGCTGAACTCTCATAAATCCTTTCCCAAATAAACCCCAGCGGATCATTTAGGTAAATAGCCTTACCAATAAACATATCATAGTTTTTTTCGGCAAACAGCTCTGGGAGCCTACTTTCCCAAAATCCATGAATGCCCAACTGATCCGTTTTTTGTCCGTTGTGGTTACTACTTGCATGCAAGGGCACGTGTGCATCTGCAATATAATGGGCAATGTCTGCCGATAACTTAAGAATTTCCTCTTCTTGGTTTTGAGCAAATGCTTTCTTCAAACGGGCATGCATCACCATGATCCACCAAGGAACAATACCATGTGCTTGCAAGGTATCTTCTGAAAATTGATCAACGGCATCTGTCCATGTTGCTGGCATTTTTAGTACCCCTTTACCACTGTATTGATCCAAGTCAATATAATGCCTTGGCGCTTCTTCAGGGATGGCATAACGGCGTTTGTCAGCATCAGTAGCATGATCTGCAATGTATTGGATGTTCTTCTTATAAAAACCAAACATGGGAGGAGGTAAAAGAAAAACAGCATGGTGGTTGATATGCCGGTGTCCGAAAAAACCCCAATTGGATGCTGTACTAGAAAATGAGCACAAATAAATTATTGAAGCGATTGCCAGCACCAATTTCAACCTTTTCACAATAACCCATATCCCACAACGCATAACCTTCATTTAAATGCTAACGATACAGACACTACAGTTTTTCTCTTTTCTCCTCTACAACATCCGTTACTCCCCCTGAAACTATAAATTTCATGGCATCAGTAGAATTCACATTTTTGATTGGCTTGATTCTTTCTTGTTTCACAAAAAAAGTGATTCCAGAAAACGCATAGGAGTGCGGAACATAGACGCATACATGCTCTTTCATGTCGAACTGCGACAAATCAGTTTGTGTAATGAATCCCAAACGCCAAACATCTGCTGCATCTACATTCACCAAGACCGGCTTGTTGAATTTTCTTTTGTTTCCCGCAAATGCTTCCAAGAAATCTTTAACTGTAGTGTAAATGATTTTTATGCCCGGCGTACGTTCAAACACACGATCGAAAAAATCGACAAACTTTGATACAAAAAACAAAGAAGAAATATAACCAACCGATAAAACAATCAACACCACCACCAAAAAGCCCAAACCGGGAATTTTCTCAGGTTCTCCGTTGCTTTTCAATTTCACCAAATCGGGAAACAAAGCATGCAACAGGTTTGGCAAAATACCATCGATAAAACTAAAAAGCGACAAAACAGCCCAGGCTGTAATGACAATTGGAGCCAACGTGATCAATCCCTGAATGAAAAAATTGATAAGCTTGACTGGCCGGAATGGCTTCATGTTAGTAAGTTTAGACAAAGATACGCTTCAAAAAATGCATAAAAAGAGTAAAAAACGGCTAATAATAGCTGAAAAACGGTAAAAAATTGGATTTATACCCAAAACAGACCGTTTAACATTTAACCATAAATTAATGTAAATAAACTTTTTTTACAGTAAAAGTTTCCATAGTTTTGCGGCGTCAAAAGCAAATGGAACCAAAAGAACGCATAATAAAAGAAGCAAGGGGCCTATTTTTCAGGGTGGGCATCCGCTCGGTTACGATGGACGATATCGCAGCCCAGGTAGGTATGTCTAAAAAAACACTTTACCAGCATTTTGCAG
This sequence comes from Chitinophaga pinensis, assembly GCA_945897185.1. Lineage (GTDB taxonomy): Bacteria > Bacteroidota > Bacteroidia > Chitinophagales > Chitinophagaceae > Pollutibacter. The sequence continues at coordinate 9,413 of CAMDFC010000020.1, forward strand.
ACAAAGACGAGCTGGTAGACAACCTGGTGGATGGAGAAATTGGATTGATGCAGAACGAAACCATGGAATGCATAAATAATTCTGCCAACGCCATAGAAGAAATTTTCATCTGCATGGAAATGGCAAATAAGCACTTTACCAAAATGAATCCCATGGTCTTGTTTGACCTACACAAGTTTCATTTCAACTCCTTTCAAAAATTCATGGACCATAAAAACAATTTTTTGATGTCGGTGATCACAGATAATCTGAAAAGGGGACTTACTGAAAACTTGTACAGAACAGATACCAAGATAGACATCATGGCAAAATACCGGTTGCAGATGTTGATGCTCCCTTTTGACATGGAAGCGTATCCGCCCATGCAATATAATTTGATGGATGTGAGCAATGCAATGATTGAGAATTTTTTATTCGGACTATCTACAGAGAAAGGATACAAACTCATCGAACAATATAAAAAGGAAAGAAAGAGCAATGAACAATAAAATAATACGTATGAAAAGTTGGGGACTCCTGATGGTGGTGTTTTTGTTGTTGGGTATCAACAAAGGTATTGCCCAAAAAAGTTATAAGTTAACAGCAAAACAAGCTGTAGATCTTGCATTGAAAAATGTAACTGATTTGAAAAATCTTGCTATTGACAGGGAGCTACAAATATCAAAGAACAAAGAATATATTGCACAAGCAATGCCACAAGTGTCTGGTTCAATTTCTACACAACACTTTTTCAGCATTCCTGTAACCCTTTTACCAGACTTTATCTCTCCCTCAGTTTACCAGGTGTTGGTAGACAATGGTGTTAGAAATGGTACAGGTACACCCATCTCAAAACCAAATCAAGCAACCCAATTTTTTCCAGCACAATTTGGAGTACCGTGGCAATCTTCTGCAGGATTTCAGTTTCAACAATTGCTATTTCAACCCGATTTATTCGTTGCTATCTCGGCCAGAAAAGTGGCAATTGAATTTACGGAAGCAAATATCCGTGTAATGGAAGATTCTGTAAAAAGCAATGTTTATCGCTCCTATTACAGTGTATTGATTGCTGAAAAAAGAAAACAATACCTTGAAGCAAGCATCAAACGTTTGCAAAAATTAAAACTAGATCAAGAGAAACTCTACAAAAACGGATTCGCAGAACGTTTAGATATTGACAAGACACAGGTTTCTCTAAACAACCTCACTTCTACCAACAACCAAATTGAAAGACTTATTGAAATTGGATATGCCTCATTAAAGTTTTCAATGGCAATAGAACAAAAAGATACATTGGTATTAACTGATGCATTATCTGAGGAGTCTGTAAAAAAAGATTTGCTGGAAATGACCAATTTCAAATACCCGGATAGAGACGAAATTCAATTATTAAACGTAGTAGAACATCTACAAAAACTTGATATAAAGCGCAATAAGTTATCTTACTTACCAACCGTTGCAACCTACTGGAATTACAGTAGAAACGCACTTGGACAAAAATTCAACTTATTTAATTTTGAAGATCCTTGGTTTAAAACATCTGTTTGGGGAATAAATATGAGCGTACCCATTTTTGATGCCGGACAAAAAGGTCAGCGTATCAGACAGACAAAACTCAATCTTGAAAAAACCAGCAATACCATTGAGAACTTACAACGTGCAATTGATTTGCAGTTAACCGCCTCATCCATCTTATTTAAAAATGCGCTATTAACACTGGATGTACAAGACCAAAACGTAGCACTTGCAGAGAAAGTTTACAATACCACGTTGAAAAAATACGAACAGGGACTTGGATCAAGCTTCGAACTTTTACAAACAGAGACTGAACTTGAAAATGCACAATCCAATTATTTTCAAGCTTTGTATGATGCGGTAACCTCAAAAATAGCCTATACCAAAGCCCTCGGCAAACTCTAATTTTAAAAAAGAATAAATATAAACAATGAAACAATTTTTGATCATCTGCATGTTGTTCCTATTGGCAGCCTGCTCGGGAAACAAGGAAGAAAACAAAGACTTGGTTGGTAAAAAAGCTGAAATAGAAAAACTAACCAAAGAACGTGATGCATTGTCTATAAAAATTTCAACCTTAGAAGCAGAACTACAAAAAATGGATGGATCTGCTTCAGCAGAAAAAGCAAAACTCGTTGAAGTAACAGAACTTTTGAACCGCGACTTCACACATTATATTGAGCTTCAAGGTAAAATTGCAACAGAAAATCTTTCTTATGTAACACCAAGAGGTATGGGTGGACAAGTAAAGTCAGTGTACGTAAAGGAAGGCGACAATGTGAAGAAAGGACAATTGCTGATGAAATTAGAAGATGGCATCATCCAGCAGAATATCAAACAAGTGGAAAGTCAACTTTCATTTGCAAAAAATATTTTTTCTCGCCAAGAAAATCTTTGGAATGAAGGAATCGGAACAGAGGTACAATTCCTATCTGCAAAAAACAATGTTGAATCTTTAGAAAAACAACTCGATCTTGTTAAAGAACAATTGGGTACAACCTCTGTATACGCCCATGTGTCGGGTATCATTGAAGATGTGAATATCAGGGTAGGTGAAACATTCATGGGTTCACCATTGGCAGGCATGACCATTATCAACCCTGGTTCGCTCAAGGCAGTGGTAGATGTACCTGAAAATTATGTATCTAAAATAAGAAAAGGAATGCCAGTGGTGGTTAACATACCAGACCTCAACCAATCCTTCAATTCAAACATTAATTTGATCAGTGAAACCATCAATTCAATTTCCAGAAGTTTTGTTGCTGAAAGTAAAGTAACGGGAAATGCAAGACTAAAGCCCAATCAAATTGCAATTGTAAAAATTCTTGACCATGAAGCTAAAAATACAATAGTTGTCCCAGTAGAAACAGTCCAGTCAGACGAGAAGGGCAAGTATGTATATGTACTTACGCAAGAAGGAAACAAAACCATTGCAAGAAAAAGAGCCATCACCATAGGTGAATTTTATGATGAATTAATTGAGGTAAATGTTGGTCTTACATCGGGTGATAAGCTCATCACAAAAGGTTACCAAGGTCTGTATGATGGACAGTTGATATCAAAAACGAACTAAGCAAATTGCAGATAAAGACAAAAACTGAATATGGACAACTCTTCAAAAAATAATCCTGTTACAAAATTGCTCCACAATTCCAAAACATTTGGACCAACTGATTGGGCAATCAAAAACAAGACAGCGGTCTACCTGATTACCCTCATTCTTTCTATTTGGGGTATCGGGCTATTTATATCCTTGCCAAAGGAGCAATATCCAGATGTAGTCATCCCCAATATATTTGTGCAAACCGTCTATGTTGGCAACTCTCCAAAAGAAATTGAAAGTTTGGTAACAAGACCAATTGAAAAACAATTAAAAGGAATAACGGGTGTAAAAATCAATAAAATCACCTCAAATTCTTTACAAGATTTTTCCGCCATTGTTGTTGAATTCAGTACGTCAGTTAAAACTGATGTCGCACTTCAAAAAATGAGAGATGCCGTAGACAAGGCTAAAAAAGACCTCCCAAAAGACCTTACACAAGAACCAGTAGTTCAAGAACTAAGCTTGTCAGAACTACCCATCATGGCCATCAACATGAGTGGAGATTATGATGAAGTAAAGTTGGGTGATTTTGCAGACCAGCTCAAAGAAAAGATTGAGGAACTTTCTGAAATTAGCAGAATTGATGTTGTTGGATCTCCTGAAAGAGAAATTCAAATCAACATGGACCGCTATAAAATGGAAGCGGCAAAAATAGGGTTTACAGATATAGAGCAAGCCATTCAAAGAGAAAATGCAGACATTTCTGGAGGTCTACTTGAAGTGGGTAATCAAAAGCGTGCATTGCGTCTGAATGGACAGTTTAGGTCTTCGCTCGACTTAAATAATGTGATTGTAAAAAGTATTTATGGTGCCCCTCTTTACTTAAAAGACATTGCCCATATCACAGATACCGTAAAAGAAAAAGAAAGTTATGCACGCTTGAATGGTAAAAATGTAGTTACCCTCAGCATCATTAAACGCACGGGCGAAAACCTGATTAATGCATCCGAAAAAATCAACAAGATTGTAGAGGAAATGCAAAGCACTGTGCTACCAAAAGATTTGAAAATCAACATAACTGGAGACCTCAGTATCAAAGCATCAGCTGCATTTGATGAATTGGTGAATTCAATTGTAATTGGATTTATTCTGGTAATGATTATCCTTATGTTCTTTATGGGGGTTACCAACTCCTTCTTTGTGGCACTTTCAGTGCCGTTAAGCATGTTCCTTGCATTTATACTGTTGCCTTCAGCAGACTTTATTGTTGGATCTAATGTAACACTGAACTTCATTGTGCTGTTTGCACTTTTATTTGGCTTGGGAATTGTAGTGGATGATGCCATTGTGGTTATTGAAAATACACACAGAATCTTCTCCCAAGGAAAAGGAAAAATAAGCAGCGTAGATGCAGCAAGATATGCAGCGGGTGAAGTGTTTGTGCCCGTATTGGCAGGTACGCTCACCACGTTAGCACCTTTTATTCCATTGCTATTTTGGCCAGGTATCATTGGGAAATTCATGATTTACCTGCCCACCATGCTGATCTTTACGCTTACGGCTTCTCTGATTGTTGCATACATCATGAACCCCGTATTTGCGGCAGATTTTATGGAACATGAAGATCATGCAAAACAAAAAAAATCATCCATTTTCAAAAAACCATTGTTCTGGTTATTTATCATTGTTGGTGGCTTGTTTGATTTGGCAGGTTACGGTAGCGAAATGGCCAACTACCGATTTATAGGAAATCTTTTGATTTTCTTTGGATTTCTGATGGTGTTCAATGCAATCCTACTCACCGATGCCATTAATTTTTTCCAAAAGAAATTGCTTCCAGCAATGATGGACAAATACGAGCAGCTGTTGCAATGGACAACTGTTGGTTGGAGACCGGTAAAAATGTTAATCGGAACTTTCGTTTTATTGATTTTTTCATTCGTGTTCTTTGGCATGAGAAATGTTCCAGTTGTACTGTTTCCACAAGGAGATCCAAACACCGTGTATGTATACCTTAAGCTTCCAGCAGGTACCAATGTAAAATATACTGATTCTGTAACCAAGATATTAGAGACCAGAATCAACAAAGTATTGGGCACTGATAACAACAAAAAAAATCCGTTGGTAGAAAGCGTTATTGCCAATGTGGCCGTAGGTGCAAGCGATCCTAACAGTGGCGACAGAAGTACAAGGCCTGAATTGGGACGAGTACAAGTAAACTTTGTTCCATTTGATGAAAGAGATGGAAAAGGAACTACGGTTTACCTTGATGGCATCCGAGGTGCAATCAAAGGAATACCATCAACAGAAATAAGTGTTACCCAAGAAAGCAATGGTCCGCCTACCCAATCTCCCATCAATATTGAAATTTCAGGCGATAATTTTGAAGACCTTACCAGTACAGCCATCAACTTGAGAAATTACTTGAATGATAAAAACATAGCAGGTATTGAAGAATTGAAAATTGATATCGATTTCTCTAATCCGGAAATCACGTTGAGTGTCGATAGGGAAAGGGCATTGATGCAAGGAATTTCAACAGGACAGGTTGGACTAGAAATTAGGACAGCCTTGTTTGGAAAAGAGATCTCCAAATTAAAAATTGGAGAAGATGAATACAAAATCATTATTAGAAATGATGCCACACAAAGAAAGACACTTTCCGAGTTGTTGAATATGCGTATTACTTACCGCGACTTTACAAGTGGGCAGATCAAACAAGTGCCAATCAGCGCTGTTGTAAAAGCAGATTTAAGCAACACCTATGGTAGCATAAAAAGAAAGAATCAGAAACGTGTGATTACGATTTTCTCAAACGTACTAACCTCTCAGGGCTTTACACCACAAGCCGTAAATGAAGACATCAAAAAACAAATTGATGCTTTCAAATCTAAACCAGAAGGTGTAGCCATTACACAGACCGGAGAGGGAGAACAACTTGCTGAAACTGCCGCCTTCCTTCAAAGTGCTTTGTTTATAGCAATGGGTCTGATCTTATTGATACTTATTTTGCAATTCAATTCGTATAGCAGGACTGTGATTGTACTCTCGGAAATTTTCTTCAGTTTGATTGGAGTGCTATTGGGTTATGCTATTTTTAGATCCACTTTTGCGGTAGTAACTTCAGGTATCGGTATCATTGGATTATCGGGGATCGTGGTGAAAAACGGAATCTTGGTTATTGAATTTGCGGATGAATTAAGAGCAAGAGGCATGAAAACACGTGAGGCAGTAATTGAAGCAGGAAAGACGCGTATTGTACCTGTACTCTTAACAGCACTAGCAGCTATCTTGGCATTAATTCCATTGGCTATTGGCTTCAATATCAACTTCGTTACCCTATTCTCAGACCTAAACCCACACATCTTCTTTGGTGGTGATAATGCCGCATTCTGGAAGCCACTTTCACTCACCATTATTTGGGGATTGATTTTTGCATTCTTTATGACCCTGCTGATTGTACCCTCAATGTACCTGATTGCAGAACGCCTAAAAAGGCCGATGAATAAGTTTTTTAAAGGAAGATGGATTTCAATACTTGGATTGACCGGACCTTTCTTCTTCTTGCTTACAGGGATAGTTTACTTGGTAAGAAGAATGCAAAGAAAACCTGTGTGGAGTGGTAAAATGCAACCAAAATCTTAAAACTTTCGTCTTCATCCAAAACAATTGAAAATGGAACAATACAGCACCAGATCTAACCATGAAATCGACTACAAAATTGTAGGCGAAGAAATGCAATATGTAGAAATTGAATTAGACCCAAGCGAGACAGCCATCGCAGAAGCAGGAAGCTTTATGATGATGGACGATGGCGTTCAAATGGAAACCATCTTTGGTGATGGTTCTGCGCAAAATCAGGGCGTTTTGGGGAAACTCTTTTCTGCTGGTAAGCGACTGCTCACTGGCGAGAGTTTATTTATGACTGCTTTTACCAATATTGCACAAGGTAAAAAACGCGTATCCTTTGCTTCTCCCTATCCAGGTAAAATTATCCCACTGGATCTTCAACAACTGGATGGCAGGGTGATTTGCCAAAAAGATGCTTTTCTATGTGCAGCAAAAGGGGTGAACGTTGGTATTGCCTTTCAAAGAAAGCTGGGTACAGGTCTTTTTGGGGGCGAAGGATTCATCATGCAGAAACTAGAAGGTGATGGTATGGCTTTTGTGCATGCAGGTGGACATGTATTTGAAAGATACTTAACGCCAGGAGAAATTTTAAAAATTGATACCGGTTGTGTAGTGGCTTTCACGCAGACCATAGATTACGACATTCAATTTGTAGGAGGAATTAAAAACTCAATATTTGGTGGAGAGGGACTTTTCTTTGCAACATTACGCGGACCAGGTAAGGTGTGGATTCAAACACTTCCAGTGAGTAGATTGGCTAGCAAAATTATTTCTTATGGAACCGGATCAAGAAGAGAAGAGGGCAGTATCTTGGGCGGATTGGGTAACTTGTTAGACGGTGATGGTCGCTAATATTTTTTAAGATCACAACAGTTAAGATCACAACAGAAAGGCCCCTGAAATCAGGGGCCTTTCTGTTGGACATGTATCGTTCTAACAATTACTTCTTTCTTACCAACAACACTTCTACTCTTCTATTCATCCAACCCAAATCTTCTTGAAAAGTTGCAACTACTGGTCTTGTTTTACCATAGCCCGACGTTGAGATTTTATTCGCCTTAATACCATAACTCATCAAATACTGTTTTGCAGTTTTTGCTCGCTTTACAGAAAGTGCCATATTGTATTCAGGATCTCCTTCAAGATCAGTATGGCCTTCCATTGAACTTTCCCAATTTGAATTTGTCTTGAGGTATTGATTTACTTCAGAAAGTAAATTGAAGCTGGCTTGAACTAGATTGGCGTTATCAAAATCAAAATAAATTACATACTTAAGACTGTCTCCTGTAATGCTGCGGAAATGATTGCCATCACGGATCCAAATAGGTCCTTGATCTTCTTGCTTCTTAGCAACTTTATTTTCTTCAACAGGGCAACCCATGTTCATTGGTGATCCGGCAATATCTGGACATTTATCATTGTTATCGTCAATGCCGTCTTTATCTCTGTCTGAAAGTGGACAACCATCATTGCTAACTGGACCAGGTAATTCTGGACATTTATCGAAATTATCACCTACGCCATCTTTGTCTCTATCGATAATTGGACAACCATTGTTATCAACAGGACCAAACTCATTTGGACATTTGTCCTTTTCGTCAGAAACACCGTCGTTGTCTTTGTCGTTTATTGGACAGCCATTGTTGCTAATCAAACCAAATTCATTTGGACATTTATCTTGAGTATCAATGATGCCGTCTTTATCCGTATCAGTAAGATTGTCACCTGTTGGTGACGCATCTTTTTTCTTTTTATTCAAGTCTAAATAAACACCCCATGAATAAGAAATATTGTTACGCATGCGCTGTGTTAAGCCCAAGCCATAACCAATCTGCGCCAAGATCATACCACCATTGTTCATCACCATGTATCTGGCGCCTACACCTATTGGTGCTGAGAAAAATGCATTTCCTTTTCTCAAATTGCCTTGCAATGCTGTAAACAAAAAGGGCTGTAACGGTAAGCGTGAATCTGAAAAATGATAATATAGATCTCCCCTGATGCTAGATGACCAACCTTTCTGGATGTCGGCACTAGAAGGATTGTTTCTAGAAATGTAGCCATTGCCTACTCCAAAATCTGCACTAAAAGCAAGTTTTTCAGAAAGGTTGTTGTAAAAACTGAAACCCACTGTTGTGTTGGCCTTGCCCAAAAAACCATTGAGTCCTGAGGCATCACCAGTTTCAGCATATTGATCTGATAGTCCAAAATCTTGGATGTGAACACGGTTTAGTCCAAACATGTTCCATTTGTAAGGGTTTGTGGTTGAGCTACCCTGCGTTGAGTTGCTTTGTTGTGCGATCGTCTGTAAAAATACAGAGAGGGCAAGAACCAGCATGGTTAAACTCTTGTTGAAGCGAATCATATTGATGTGTTTGAGTTATTTAAAATTTTAATTCAATTTCTGTGATATCATTAACTCAACGCCTTGCCTAGAATATCCGGCTGCACTTAATCCTGAAATATTGATATCGTAGTGTAAAGCAATTGTGGTTTTATTTAATTTAAGTTGGAGGTTAGGTATAATAGCATCTCTTACCCTAAACGCAAATCCTATTCCAATGGCTGATCCTTCATAACCATTCGAAGGTCCATCGATACTATGCAAAACCTTTGCGCCAATTAAGTATTCAGCTGCTTCGGCCTTCCAGTTAGTAATACCATAAAGCCCAAACTGACTTAACTCATTCTTGACTGTAAACCCAGCCTGTAAGCCCAAGGTTGACTTCAACCTAAACCCTTGGGTTTTTTGTTCATCAGTATATGGTCTGTTTAAATGTCTTACGCTAGCCCCTGCATACCATTCCATAGCTTGTGTATTTTGAAAGACAGATACACCCGAATTAAAACTGGTCCAGCTATAACTTCTTCCCGCCCTAAGTGGATCTCTTGAAACAACAGGAACAGGACCATACTGATCAAATTGATCAGGAAAAAAACTTCCTCCCAAATTTCCAAGGGTAGTTGTAGTCTGTGTTCCTTGAAAACCAAGAGACAAATAAAGATCATTGGCATTCAATCGTTGCGAATAGGATAGTCCCAACAAACCAGTATTGTTTTTGAAAAACCCTTTATTGGATTTATCAAAAGAGCCTGCTGCTGTTGCAGAAACAAAACTCTTTTTCTGAAATCCCTCGGCGCTTTTCTTAATCAACGGTACGTTAACCATGATGCTTGCATTGCGAAAGGCAACCAAAGATTGGTATTTGATATCCCTAAAATTAAACCTGACATCTTTTTGCTTGTCGAGTTTCAAGGATTGGTTGTACCAAAGATTCATGGATTGAACATCTGCATAATGCAGATCTTGCCCAGATGAATGCAAGAAAAAAAAAGTTCCAGCCAGTACGTATATTATTCTTTTAAGTAACATAATCTTTTTTGTTAGGTGAAACTCTATTTGATTAAATTCAATATACCAGTCTTTCTAATTTCTTTCCCATTGGTATCTATACCCTCAACCAACCAGATGTAAGAATCTGCAGGTTGAACTTGACCACGGAATTTACCATCCCATCCTTTACTCGCATCGGTAGTTTCAAAAAGTATATTTCCCCAACGGTTATACACCTTAAAAAATTTCAACTTGCTAATTCCTACACATACAGGTTTGATAAATTCATTGATGCCATCGCCATTCGGACTAAACACATCAGCGATAAAAATTCCGGTTGTATTACAACCAATTTCTGTAATTATTTTGTTGGAGACAAGCGAGAAACATCCATTGCTGTTTATAAACTTCACGGTATATTCTGATGCATCATTTATACGCAAGGTATCTTTTACATATGCATTGATTAAATTTCCGTTTCTATACCAATTGATGGTTAATCCTGCTGGTATAGTCACCTGAAGTAACCTAAATTCATCCTTACAGAATTTACTTGTTCCTTGTATTGTTAACAAAGGAGTTGCAGGCAACTCGACCATCTTAATTGCAAGCGCTTCGCTAAATGAACTTCTACATCCGTTGTCGTTAATAGCCAATGCTGCATAAGTACCGCCTTGTTTAATAACCAATCTATTGCTGGTAGCACCTGTTATTGCAATAGCATCTTTAAACCATTGCAAACCAAAAGCAGCTGTTCCATTTATTACTACACTGTCTCCATTGCAGAACAACATCTTATCGGCAGACACCAAAGGAGCAAAAGGATTTGCAACCACTTTCACTTCCACACCATCGCTTTGGATTGCTATACAACCATTGTTATTAAATCGACTAACTGTATATACACCTTCGGTTGAGGCAGTAAATGTTTTTGCATTGGCACCCGCAATAGCAACACCATATTTGTACCACTGGTAACTAATCGACTCTGATGATGTCAATACCACACTAGATCCCTGACAAATAGAAGTAGAACCACTCGTACTGATAGTTAACTTAGGCTCATCCACAACAGGATCCTTTATCGTTATCACTACTGATGGACTTATACAACCACTCACATTCTTTACACTTACATTATACGTACCTGGTAGAACCGAAGTAAACACTCCACCATTATTTAAATAACTCCCACCATCAATACTATAGGTAAGCCCATTACCAACAGGAGATGTAACTGTAATTGTACCTGTCTTCGTTGGACACAATGGATTTGTTGATGCAACTACTGGTGTTTGTGGTGTAAGCGGATTAACATTAACTACAGCCGACGTTCCACTACTGATACATCCACCCGCATTCTTAACCGTAACATTGTACGTTCCAGCAGCTACCTGCGTAAACACGCCAGTCGTGTTGATATAATCTACATCATTAATACTGTATGTATTACCAAGCGCTTTTGGAGAAGTAACCGTAATTGTACCTGTAGAAATCTCGCAGCTTGGCTGTGCCACCACAACAACAGGTGCAGTAGGTACAACCGATATCTTTACCTCAATACCATCACTCTGTATACCAGAACAACCTGGTATATTATAAACACGACTCACACTATATATTCCTTCGCTTGATGCAGTAAATGTTTTTGCATTGGCGCCTGCAATGGCTACACCATATTTATACCACTGGTAACTTAGTGCATCACTTGAAGTAAGCACAACAGTTGCACCTTGACAAATTGCAGTAGAACCATTGGTACTAATGGTTAACTTAGGCTCATCCACAACAGGATCCTTTATCGTTATTACTACTGATGGACTTATACAACCACTCGCATTCTTTACAATTACATTGTATGTACCTGGAAGAACTGAAGTAAATATACCCGTGATATTGAAAAAACTCGCACCATCAATACTATAGGTAAGCCCATTACCAACAGGCGATGTAACTGTAATTGTGCCTGTCTTAGTTGGACACAATGGATTTGTTGACGTAACTACCGGTATTTGCGGTGTAAGCGGATTAAGGTTAACAACTGCAACAGTTTCGGTACTGATACAACCACTGCTATTTTTTACAGTCACCTTGTATGTTCCTGCAACTAATTGAGCAAATACACCTGAAGTATTTGTATAATCTATTCCATCAATACTATATGTATTTCCTGGATTCTTTGGAGAACTCACTGTGATGGTTCCCGTGCCCAAATCGCATGTTGGCTGCAAGATATCCAATGATGGGGCTGATGGCCCCGCTGGTTTTGGATTCACCACAACAATAGAATTTGCACCTATACAGCCATTTGCATTTTTGACAGAAACAGCATAAGTACCAGGAGCAATACCTGTAAATACACCACTGTTGTTAAAATAGGTTGCCCCATCTAAACTATACAAATAACCGGGAGCCAATGGAGAAGAAACAATTATGGATCCGGTTGAAATTTCACAAGTTGGTTGTGAAACTATTGTTACAGGTAGTGCAGGAACTTCTATCACTTTCACTGTTACTTGCTTGGCATCAGCGGCAGTAGGTGCTGGAATGTTTGTACCAGTAACCACCAAATAATAAGTTGTATTAAACACCAATGCAGGTGTATTATAGTTTGCCCCAATATGAACAAGGTTGGCCAACTGTGCATCTGCATACCATTTATAAATTGGCTCGATAATGTTGGTTGACGTTGCTCTTACTGTAGCCTTGCTGTTTGCACAAATTGCACCCCCTGTACCTATAAATTCTCCAGTAAACTCTCCAGTAAAATCGTAAGGTAGCACTGTAAATTCTGAACGATTATTCGCGGGGTTAGGGTCAGTATTTTTTACATCAAAAATCAGGGAAACATTGGTATAAATAGATGTAGGTAAAATCGGATTGACTGTTGCCGTTATAACTAGAATTGCCTCTGCTCCAACCCTTAACTCATCAACTTCCCACTCACCTGTAATGCTGTTGTATTCAGCAGGCAAGGAAGAAGAAATAAATGTAAATCCATTTGGTAAGAGATCAAAAATTACTGATCCTTCAGAAGTACTTGGACCAAGATTTTTGACTTTAATTGTGAAATTGACAATGGATCCAACACGAGCAACTGATTTATCTGCTGTTTTCGTCAACTGCAAATCGCTATTTAGAGTACCAGGTCTTTCCAATGTATTTATTTGGGCCGACAAAGGTTGAAGACCCAGTAAAAAAAAGAATAAACCAATGATGGTCAGTGGCTTAAATGTCATTTTTCTAAATTTTAATTTCCTTTTCACGGGTCTTATTATAAATTTTATTACTACTTTTAAAAATATTTTAATAACTTTTTCTGCCACAATTATCCCAAACTTAATTTATTTTATCATCTATGATAACGAGTGGGAAATCAAGATATTGTGTATCTACTAGTAATTTATCATAGGGGTTACACGTAATGGGAGGTATTTACACTTAGACACTACTTAAATCAGTAGAAAAAGTGGCGCTTCGAACTATTTCTCCAGCCTGCTTGGTTCTCGTAAGGAACGAAAAAGATCTTTACATCCGCCTGATTCTCATAATCTACAAAATAAATCTTCTTATCTGACTGATTGGCATACTTAACAAAATACAATTTGCCATCATTTTTACCAGCTTGGTTTTCGTATTTGACCTTAAATACCTTTAAATCAGCCTGGTTTTCATATTTCACCACAAAAACCTTCACTTCGGCCTGGTTGGCATAATCGACAGTAAAAACCTTCTGGGCTTTTGAGCTAAAACTACAAAAGATGAAAATAAAGAATATGAATGCTTGTTTCATTAATTGCGGCGTCCATAAAGATTCCCTAGCAAACGGAGGATCTCAATATAAAGCCATACCAGGGTAACCAACAATCCAAATGCGCAATACCACTCCATGTACTTAGGAGCTCCCATTGCTGATCCTTGCTCGATTCTGTCGAAATCCAGTAATAGACTCAATGCAGCGACTGCAGTAATTGCGATGGAAATACCAATACTCAACAAACTACCATTGTGGAGTCCAGTTACACTTACTCCAAAAAGTGAGAGTAAGAATGTAATTAAGTAAAACAAGGCAATGCCACCAATTGCAGCAAACATAATAGACCTAAACCTTTCAGTTACTCTGATGATTCTGAAAGTGTACAACAAGTACATTGCGATGGCAGTTCCAAAAGTCAATATCACAGCCTGTACAACAATGCCAGGAGCCACTGAGCTAAAAGCATCATTGTATATTGAAGAAATGCCGCCTATCAGCAAGCCTTCAAGTAATGCATAAGCAGGTGCGAGGTATTGGGCAAGTTGGGGTTTAAAAATAAGTACGATGGCTACAATTAAGCCCCCTATTCCTCCACCCATCATGTATCCTTGTATGTTGTTACCCACACTGGCTTCATTCCAAACGTAGAAGGCAGTTACCATCACCATAAGAAAGAGAAAAGCAAACTTATTCAAGGTTCCACCAAAGGTCATGGTACCAGAACCTGGAACACCCATTGAACGATTAAAGGATTTTTCCGTTAACGTTGGATTACTTGAGTTGAATAGCGCCATATTGGGTAAATTTGTACTCAAAATTAATTAATTTCAGCGAAATCGTTACTAAATAAGAGATTGTGATTGGCTGAATCAAAAATATTTAACATGACAGCAAGAAAAGAAGAACTGCTCCAAGATATTGTTATCAAATTTGCAGGCGATAGTGGGGATGGTATGCAGTTAACGGGTAGTCAGTTTACCAACAATACTGCCCTATTGGGTATCGACTTGGCAACATTTCCAGATTTTCCAGCTGAAATTCGTGCTCCTCAAGGCACGCTTCCAGGCGTAAGTGGATACCAACTTAGGTTTTCCAGTGATGCCATTTATACACCAGGCGACCTTTGTGATGTACTGGTGGCCATGAACGCAGCAGCACTTAAAAGCAATTTAAAAGCAATTAAAAAAGGTGCAAAAATTATCGCCAATATTGATGGCTTTGATTCAAAAAATTTACGCCTGGCCAACTATGCTGATGGCATCAACCCATTGGAAGATGGATCCCTGGAAGGGTTTGAATTGATAAAAATGGATGTCAACAAAATGACCCGAGAGGCCTTGAAGGAAATTACACTGGGTACAAAAGAAAAAGACCGTGCAAAAAACATGTTCGTACTTGGCTTTCTGTATTGGATGTACAACCGAGATATGGACAGCACACTCAATTTTCTGAAGGAAAAATTTGGAAAAAAAGATGATATACTGAATTCAAATATAAAGGCACTTCAAGCGGGATACAATTATGGAGACACTACTGAAACTTTTACTACACGATACAAAGTAGAAAAAGCAAAGATGAAGCCAGGAACCTATCGTTCCATCATGGGCAACCAGGCTTTGGCAATGGGACTGGTTGCAGCTTCACAAAAAAGCGGCAGACCCTTGTTCTTGGGCTCCTATCCTATCACACCTGCATCCGATATTCTGCACGACTTGAGTCGCATGAAAAATTTTGGTGTAATGACCTTTCAAGCGGAAGATGAAATTGCAGGCATCACTTCTGCCATTGGCGCAAGCTATGGCGGTGCACTTGGTATCACAACCACTTCTGGTCCGGGTATGGCATTAAAAGGTGAAGCAATGGGTCTGGCAGTGATGCTGGAAATACCATTGTTAATTATAGATGTACAAAGAGGTGGTCCTTCAACTGGACTTCCCACCAAGACAGAACAAAGTGATTTACTTCAAGCCTATTATGGAAGAAATGGTGAATGTCCTATGCCTGTTATTGCTTCTTCTACACCCAGTGATTGCTTTAACTCAGTATATGAAGCAGCCCGTATTTCCATGGAACACATGACTCCTGTAATTTTTCTTAGCGATGGCTACATTGCCAATGGTGCAGAACCTTGGATGTTTCCAAAAGAAGAAGATTTGCCGCCAATAAATGTAAAGTTCAAGAAAGGATTGGATGAAGGAGAAATTCAATTTCATCCCTATAAAAGAGACGAAAAATTAGTTCGTCCTTGGGCAGTTCCTGGTACAAAAGGATTGGAGCACAGAATTGGTGGACTTGAAAAACAAGATATCACGGGTAATGTGAGTTATGAACCAGACAACCACCAGCACATGGTGAAAACACGTCAGGCGAAAGTCGATTTAATTGCCAATTATATTCCTGAACAGACAATTGATAGTGGTCCTGATAAAGGCAAGGTGCTTGTCCTTGGTTGGGGAAGCACTTATGGTTCCATCAAAACTGCCGTATTGGAAATGCAAGAAAAAGGACATGCGGTTTCACATGCACATATCCGTTACCTAAGACCTTTCCCAAAAAATCTTGGCGACATCATCAAGAACTTTGAAACTATTTTGATTCCAGAAATCAACAATGGTCAACTTATCAAAATCATCCGTGATGTTTATTTCGTAGATGCGAAGGCTTATAATAAAATAAAGGGAACTCCAATTACAAAGGGGGAATTGGTGGAGGAGATAATTAAATACCTGTAGGGAATAGCCTGCCTGCCGTAGGCAGGTAACAGGGAAATACCACCCCGTCTTCTGCCTTCTGCAGAATCCACCCCTCCTAGTATAGGAGAGGCTCCAAGGACTTTGATCTAGGACGATCTTGACCGCCCTAGATGGATGATCTGTGGTAATAAATCAATTAACCAAGATAAATGTTGGCGTTTCCGAGATTGGAACGACAAGTTTTCCATTCTCGATTTTACTTGTTTTGGATAACATGCTAGCAGCTCCAACAACTGGAGTATAGATAATAGCCGTTTTTTTACCTGGCAAACTTAATTGAAGTGTTTTTTGATTGCCAACTTCGTCAGGTACATAAGCAATATACAGTTCTTGTTTTTTCACATTTGCATAATAATCTACGATTGGATTAGACTGTAGGTTTTTAACAAATATAAATTCGCCAAACATTGCAATAGTCTGTTTCATGTAATCACTTGCGGTCTTATTTGTAAAATCCTTATTGATGAGTCCACTGCTTGCATAAATTTTACCAGTACCTGGATTGTCATCGCGCAGCTGATAAAAAAAGACTTTCTCAACACCGTTTCTGGAATACAATAATGAGGTTCGCAACAACCAATCTGCCTGTGTTTGCATAGCAGTTTTTTCTTTAATTGGAATTGCTTTATTGGGACTATTCTGATCCAGATCATACCCAGCTTCGGTTACCCAAACAGGCATGTCCCTATTTAAGTTTTGAGCTAGATCCACAAATGATTGTGCAAGTGATGCCGCGTATTTACCATTTGACTCTTTTTCCGGAGCAACCCCTCTCTTTTGGCTTGACTCATTGGTATAATAATGAAAATTGATAACGTCCCAACACAAATCGATTGCACCATCTTTTTTGAACCCCCTGTTTTCTTTACACCAATCAATCATCCCCTTAAGATAATCTGTTGAAGGATTTGCTAAACCACCCATTACCACTTTCATTGATGGATCAGCATTTTTTACGCCAACACCTTTCCCCATTTTTTGTTTATGCCCATCATAAAAAGCCGAAAGATTCGCTGCATATTCTCTTCCAGTTTGATAGGCCTTTCTTCCCTTCCACCATTTGTCTCTTTCATTGTCACATTCTATATATTTTATCAGCCCTTTACCTATTTGAATTTGATTGATCTTATCATTAGTCCACCTTGCACTGCTATTGACTTTTACAAGATCTTTATTTATTGATTTGGTGCTTCCATATCTCGCTGCAAACTGAAATGCAGCTCTGGCTTGTTCAACATAGGAGATTGGATCACTTAAGTTTTTACCAAATCTTGCTGGAACATTTTCATTATCACGCAAGTCTGACGGATAACTCTCTAACATCCATTTTGGCAGGGTTTTTAGACAGACCAATACATCGATATTCAAACCCTTAAGCGTAGCGTATAAAGTATCATAATTCCAGCCTCCTTTATGCGAAGGGTTAAAGGTATATTGGCCCTCTTTTTCCTCAATTCTTTCCCAATCCAGGTAGTGCCTCACACCTCCAAAAGATTGAATGGCATCCATTCTTTTCTGCTCCAGTCTTTCTGCATCCTTTTTAGAATCAACAAAATCCCATTCAAAAGCATTGATACCAAAAAAGTTTTTTAAAGGTGACTTTTGCCTAATCACTAAAGGCCGAGGAACACTCTGCTTATAAGTACCATAAAATTCTATTTCAGTTGGGAAAACATCGCCACTTTGCAAGACGATGTATTTAATGTCTTGAAAACTGCTGTCTAAAGAAAACTGATCAGAATTAAGCGGATTGGGTCCCACCCATTTATTATAACTCTCCCCTGTGAATTCAGCGATTTTTTTTCGCTTCCAATTGCCATCAACAATATAAATATTAAATGGAACTGTATTGGAACCCTGTCCATCATACATTCGTATCTGATCTATTTTTATGGACTCATTCTCATAAATGGGATAATAGATTTCGTAATTGTTGACAATACTATTTTTACCAACTGCAACTGATGAAGTTAATTTACCATCAAACAATTCGTTAATACCTTTTTCAGCATGTGTCATCTGGTACCAGCGGGTATTTTCAAATGAAATTTTGTTGCCATTTAAAGGTTCATTATTTCCAAAACCTGAGCAACTGAAGAAAATGATGATGATGAAGAAATATTTATTCATATGAGTAGTTAGGAATATTATTTACGATTAAGTTATTTTTTTATTCCACCCTTGGTAGTGGCTACAAATACCTTGTTATTTACCTTGGCACCTAATGCAGCCCATAACATGGAAATTAAAACCCTGGGCAGTTTTGTAATAGCCATGAGTGTATTAACATTAAAATAGGAAATTGGAACAGACAGTAACAAAGACAAAAAGTACAGGAGTGTTAAAGATAGCCACCACATCCATTCAGGAGAAAATTTAAGTTCAAATACCTCAAACAGAAAAGACAATACAGTAATAAAAGGTAATAAAATCATATAAAATGACCTGGGCAAGAGTAAATTTTGAAATAACCTGTACCAGAAAACCCTTTTTGACCGAACTTCTTTAAATTCACTACGAAAAAAACTTCTGATTATTTGTAATTGCGATTCGATCCATCTTTTGCGCTGTCTTTTGAAAACCTGTAAATCTGAAACTTTTTCATCCAATACAAATGCATCTGCTAAGTACTCCACTGTAATTCCCTTTTTCATAAGTTGTAATGTCATTTCTTTGTCTTCACCGGGACTTTCTTGAACATACTTATTTTGTAAAATGTCTTTCAAAAGCGAATATTCAAAAGCCATTCCAGAACCAATTAGTTCAGCAGACAATCCAAATGCACGTTGGCCAGCAAAAAATATGTTGATCCTGATTTCTTCACTAATCGCATCTAAAATAGCCAATGCATTGTGCTTATTCTTTGCGGTGCGATGACACTGTACAACTCTCATTCCTGCATCAAATGCATTGTTTACTATTTTTAAACAGCCCAATTGCATTATGTTATCAGCATCTAATAACATCGCCACACCAAAAGTATCAGACTTTGTCATTTCAAAAAATGCATGAAGAGATTTTGCTTTTGTGCTTTGTTGATAAATAACTTGATGGACAGTTACCGGTAATAGATGAAGTGCAGATAAAGTTTCATTATTCAATTGATCGGCCATTACAAAAATAGAAAAACATTCGCTTGGATAATCATGGTCCAATGCCAACTTAACAGTATTTAAAATGATTTGGTCTTCCTTGTATGCTGGAATAACAACGGCAATTTTTCTAAAATCACTTGCATCAGAAAATTTAGCTTTTGTATATATTTTACCCGCTATAGAGAATATCAGGAAATAAACAACTCCAACCAAAAGATATACAAATACCAAAATAAAAAATATGTTCATGGAGTCAGATTAGAATGCTTAGGATTGTATTGAAAATATAAAAAAAGACATATACTACAAAGAATTATTAACTGACTTTACAATTCAGGTTGTTTTTATGTCAAAGCAAATAATTACCGAATACCTAATTTTTGTTTCATTTTTCTAAGCTTAAAGACTCCAATCTCTATCCAGATTTCTTGAATTACTTTTTTTGTTAGTTTAAAATCATAGAAAGGTAAATATCTCCAATAGCCTTTTAAACCGAAAAGCCACCTAGCAATACCTTTCAAATCTTTCGCCCAGATTGCCCTACGAATATCTTTATAGAACAAAGCAATTTCAATAGCCTTATTCTTCTTTAAACTAGATTTAATAAACTCAAATGAAGCTAGGTTATGAAGATTTTTAATACAATATGTAAAATTATGCCTTGATAATATATAACTGAATGCCATCCAGGAATTAGGACGAAGATCAATTTCAATTAAATAATGTTTATTGGTCCCTTTTTGTCGAATAAATGAAATATTGGCAAATCCATGTGCGATTATTTTTTCACCAATTAGTGCAAGTAATGGAGATAATTCCGGATAAGTATAATAGGCCCTGCGTGTAGAATAACTAAATTGATCTTTTGTACGAGACAATATTTCAGCGCAGAAATAATTTAATAACCTGCCATTGTAAAAAAAAGCGTCTACCACAATTTCATCTCCTTCAATAAACTCCTCTATCAATAATTTAGCATTTGGGGGTAACTTCTGAAGTACATTTTGAAGATCCTGAAAATCTTGACTAATAGCCATGTCTGTTCCACCCCAACTTACATCATGCTTATTCAATACAGGAAACCGTAAAGTTTTTAAATCATT
>CAMDFC010000021.1 GCA_945897185.1 Chitinophaga pinensis
GGTTATATGGTGCTTACTGCCAAGTACCACCTCGATAATGGCAACTGTTGCGGCAATGGTTGTTTAAACTGCCCTTACGACTACATCAATGTGCCAGAGCCTAAAAAGAGTGAATTCAAGAAGAGGAGAAAATCTTTGGTTGAAAAAAAGTAAAATAACTAGCGTCCGATTTTTTTTGCAGAAAATCTTCGGTTGAAAAAAGTAAAATAACTAGAGTCCGATTTCTTTTGCAGGATCCCAAAACAGTTTTTCGAAATCGATTACTTTGTCTTTCACAACAACAACACCTTCCTGTTTTAAAAGTTCCTCCATTAATGTTGGTGTAGCAAAGTGATGCTTGCCTGTCAGCATCCCATTTCTATTTACAACCCGTTGAGCAGGCACCGGAGGATTTGCAACATGAGATGCATTCATGGCCCAACCCACCATTCTTGAAGACAATCCCGAACCCAAATATTTTGCAATGCAGCCATAGTTGGTTACTCTTCCCGGCGGAATCAAACGAACTACGTCAAAAACATCTTCAAAAAAATTTCTGCCCCCCGGCCTACCGGCAGGCAGGCTTTTCTCCAACTCCCCTCCTAATTTAGGAGGGGCTCCGAGTCCGCCTTTGGCGGATGAGTGAGGGGTGGTATTCCCTACTCCCTTACCCATAATACGGACTAATCATCAAATACACAATCACTCCAGTTACCGAAACATAAAACCAAATCGGCCATGTAATTCTTGCCAATTTTTTATGCCCAGTCCACTCTGCAACCAAAGCACGATAAGAAGTAAATAGAATGAATGGAAGAATAATTGCCGCAAGTAGTATGTGCGAAATCAGAATGACATAATAAACTATTTTAATTGCGCCTTCGCCCCCATAGGAAGTAGAATCGGAAAGAAGGTGGTGACAGATATAAGAAACCAAAAATAAAAACGAAAGCACCATGGCGGTCAGCATCACCTTTTTATGCAGCGCATACCTACTTCTTTTCACCGCAAGGAGTCCGACTAACAACAGAAACGAGACTGCAGAGTTAATGATTGCATTCACTTTTGCAAAAATGTGTACATCAAAAGGTAAATCAAGATCAACTTTGATACGGGATAAAAAAACGACTGCCACAAAAACGACGATAGAAAAAACGATGATAAGTACATTTGCGAGTTTATCGTTTTTTTGAATGCTTGCAGGTAACATGGTCTTGGTATTTTATTTTCTAAACAAGTTTCTTTTTCTCTTTTTATCACGCTCCATGTTCAACAGAACTACATCTTTAATTAGTTTACCGAGGTTTACACTATCCAAACCATTGTACCATCCACGAACCACTTTATCACGGTCAAGTAAAAAGAACTTTTCGGTATGAATAAATCCGGTATCTATATTTCCTTCAGAAGCAATGGAAGCCTTGAATTCATTTAAAGCTACATCATAAATCACTTTTCTGTCGCCAGTCAGCATCCACCAAGTATCATGATCGATACTAAATTTATCGCCATAGGCTTTTATCTTCTGTACTGAATCTCTTTCTGGGTCGACTGTAAATGAAACAAAACGGACAATCGTATCGGTTTTTTTGAATGCATCTTGCAAGCGCTTCATGTTTCTTGTAAGTTTGGGACAAATAGACGGACAAGAAGTGAAGAAAAAATTAGCCACTACTATTTTACCATTTAAATCATCTAACCCTACTTCCTTTCCAAACTGATTTTTTAGTTTGAAAGGTTTTATTTTGTGCCAAACCGTGTCATTAACTTCTTTCCCTTTTTCTCTTTTCACTACTACTGTATCATAAAAATAGCGACGTGGCATTTGCACAGCGTCTCTGCTCAGGTTTTCTACCAATAAGTAGCTGATTATAGGTAAAACTATAACTACCAAAAGGGTGATGATCGTTGTTTTTTTCATATTCCTATTTCTCTTAACAAAAAAAGCACCGGCAGGTTTTATCCCAACGATGCTTTACAATTATATTTTATTTTCATCAATGTTTGCCTTCAACATGTTGCTGTGCAGGCGAAGTAACAGCAGGAGTTCCTTTATATGTATTTCTCAAATTTTTCCATGAGTTGCCTTCATATAAGAATGCTGCGATGAACCAAACGAACAGCAACAAGGGTAAAACGATGGTCATGATGAGGTTTTTCACCTCTTCTCCCAAGTGCATGAATACACCAACAATGTAAAATGCTTTGGCCAGCGAAAGGATTACAATCACTCCTTTAATAAAAAGTTCCAATGCGCTCGCCATTGGAACTGCATACATTAGCAAACCCAATCCAAGTTCAATGATGGTAATTACAGATAGAAGGACCGTGGTTTTGATCACTTTCTTTACAAATTCGTCTCCTCCAGGTTCGTGGTGAAACGTAACTTCTTGTATACTATGTTCCATAAAAAAGACTTTATGTTGTTTTTAGATAAGATAGAAGCAAAGGAATACGAATACCCATACCAAGTCTACAAAATGCCAGTATAAACCAGCTTTTTCAATCATCCAGTAATGGCCTTTCCTTTCAAAAGTACCATTTATTGCCATAATCAACATTACGATATTGATGCCAACACCAGACAAAACGTGGAAACCATGAAAACCGGTGATACCAAAGAAATAACCTCCAAACGCAACTGGTCCGGGTGTTGTTACATGACCCCCATCAGCCCCAGTAACACTTGCAGCTAATCCCCATGGATTCATGCTAACAGTAGTTCCCATTTGTTTGATTTCACCGTTGATTAAAACAGAATGATCGCCCATGATCAAGTGGGTCCATTCCCAAGCCTGGCATGAAAGGAAAGCAATACCGCCAATAACGGTCCATATCATCCACTTAATTACACCTTGCCTATCGTTTTTATGACCTGCATGTACTGCAAGTACCATGGTTACAGAGCTTACTATGAGGATGAAGGTCATCAAACTCACGAAAGCAAGTGGAAGGTTTGCGTGTCCAGCAAGTGGAAATGCATTAAACACTTCATTCGGATCAGGCCAGTAGTTCTGGCTAAAACGAATTGTGCCATAAGAGATTAGGAAAGCACCGAAAGTGAACGCATCACTCATTAGGAAATACCACATCATGAGTTTTCCATACTCAACGTTGAAGGGGCTTTTACCGCCACTCCACCATTTGGTTTCCATTTGTGCATGTGCTGTTGACATTCTAGTTTGTTTTAAGGTTTAAGGCAATTGGATTATTTCATCCAATTAAAAAATATAAATAAGTAGATCCACAATACATCTACGAAATGCCAATACGTTGCCGCTACTTCCAGCGGGATGGTGTTGTAATTTCTAGTGGTTTCGCGCAATGCCTGGATTGCAATAACAACCAAGGCGATTACACCACCAAGCACGTGCAAGCCGTGTAAACCAGAAATTGCCAGAAGAAAAGAATAAGATGCATTCGATCCTGCGCCAACCAGGCGAATATCATTTGCACCAAATTGTTTAAAACCTGCAATTTGCAACACCAAAAAAAGAACGCCCAACACCGCGGTAATCATCAACCACCTTCTGTAGCTCATCATTTCTCTTGCCTTTAAGGCCTTAAGAGAAAGTTGAACTGTTAAGCTACTTACCAAAATTGCTGCCGTAGAATACCAAAATAAAATGGGTATTTCTATCATTAACCAGCTCACCTGACTCCTTTTCACAATGTAAGCACTTGTTAATCCTGCGAACATCATTAAAATACTTCCGATAGCCACCCAGAGGGTAAACTTGTGTGGATGTATTTTTCTTTTTTGATCATTCATTTTTCGAATAATGATTTATTGTTTGTCACACTTCCGTGCTCAATTTTTTTTAATTCATTTTATCTGCTAGCAAGGCAAGAAGCACTACAGGCAAATAGATATAAGATCCAAACATCACTTTTCTCGCAGAGGCAACATCCATGTTATTAAACAATTGAATTGCCTGCCATAGCATAGCCAGGTTTGCAAGTGCTACAATTACAACGCTAACGATACCCGTCATCCCAAACACAAAAGGCAAAAAACCAATTGGAGTGAGTAAAACAGAGTACAATATGGCTTGAACCGCAGCATACTTGGTTGGTCCGCCTCGCGAAGGCAAAAGCCTGAATCCAGCTTTGGAATAGTCTTCATGTGCCACCCAAGCAATTGCCCAAAAATGGGGGAACTGCCAGAAGAATTGGAGTGAAAACAAAATCCATCCACCAATACCCAACTCCGGATCACCTGCAGCCCAACCAATGAGGCAAGGCAAGGCACCTGGAATGGCACCAACCAACACGGCAATAGAATGTACTTTTTTCAATGGCGTATAAATAAAACCATATAAAAAAAGACTGAAACCTGAAATCCCTGCTGCTGTCCAGTTGAACCACAATCCGATGATAAAAATCCCGAATACGGCTGCAACTACTGCAAACGTGGAGGCTTCGTCCACTGTCATTCTACCAGAAGGGAGTGGCCTGGAGGCTGTCCGCTTCATCATTGCATCGGTATCTTTCTCTGCAATTTGGTTGATGGCATTGGCTGCTCCTGTTACAAGCAACCCACCTACAAAAAGTAAAAGAACTGATTGGATGTCGAACTCAATTCCAGGGACCAACAGGTAACAAACCACTGAGGAGAACACCACTGTAAAACTCAGGGTGAACTTCATCAGCTGCTGATAATCTTTCAGCTTGGATGATACCTTTGATGCCATACTCCCTTTCCCTTCGTTCATCTGCACCAAATTTATATTTAATCGCTTAATACAAAGCGATCAATGATTAATGTTTAGACTCATTCGCGCCAATGGGCTCCGTTTGCGGAATGAATTCCCTTCCATCCTTACCATAGTCGTATGCCCACCTGTGTACTTCAGGTACATCGCCAGGCCAGTTACCATGTCCAGGAGTGATTGGAGTTGTCCACTCCAAAGTATTAGCACCCCAAGGATTTTTCGAAGTCACTTTCCTACCCTTAAAAATAGAGTAGAAGAAGTTAAACACAAACAACAATTGTACTGCAAACACAATCATCGCTACTGTGCTGATGAACCTGTTCATGTCTGCAAACATGTTGAAAGATTGCCAGTTGCTCCAATCTGTATAACGACGAGGCATACCCGCAAGACCTGCATAGTGCATTGGCCAGAAAATAAGATACGCACCAACAAAGGTTACCCAGAAATGGATATAGGCCATGGTGTTGTTAAGAAAACGGCTGTACATTTTGGGGAACCAGTGGTACACACCAGCAAACATCCCAAAGAAAGAAGCCACACCCATTACAATATGAAAGTGAGCTACAACAAAATAAGTATCGTGTAAATGAATATCCAAAGTGGAGTTACCCAAAAAGATACCGGTTAGTCCGCCTGAAATAAAGAGACTCACAAAACCAATTGCAAAAAGCATACCTGGCGTAAAACGAACATTCCCTTTCCAAAGCGTAGTGATCCAGTTAAACACTTTAATAGCAGAAGGTACGGCAATCAAAAGCGTCAACAACACGAAGAAAGCACCAAGGAATGGATTCAATCCTGTAACAAACATGTGGTGTGCCCAAACCAAGAATGCCAAAATACAAATCGCAAACATTGAACCTACCATCGCCAAATAGCCGAAGATGGGTTTTCTAGAGTTTACAGAAAGAATTTCAGAAACCATGCCCATGGCTGGTAGAAGAATGATATATACTTCAGGGTGTCCTAAGAACCAGAAAAGGTGTTGGAACAAAATAGCAGATCCACCTTCGTTTGGCAGGATTTCACCTTTTACAACAATTTCAGAAAGAAAGAAGCTGGTTCCTAAATTACGGTCGAACAAAAGAAGTACAGCTCCAGAGAGCAATACGGGGAACGACAATACACCTAGAACAGCAGTAAAAAAGATGGCCCACATGGTAAGTGGCAATCTTGTCATGCTCAATCCTTTTGTACGCAAGTTCAAAATGGTTGAAATATAATTAAGACCACCCAATAAAGAAGAAACAATGAAAAGGGCCATAGAAATCAACCAGAAATCCATACCCAACTTAGAACCCTCACTGGCTTGTCCAAGTGCACTCAATGGAGGATAGACTGTCCAACCCCCTGAAGCAGGACCAGTCTGAATGAACAAAGAGGCAAACATCACCACACTTGCTCCAAAGAAGAACCAATAGCTCAACATATTCAAAAATCCAGACGCCATGTCTCTTGCTCCAATTTGCAATGGAATCAAGATATTGGCAAACGTTCCGCTCAAACCAGCTGTCAATACAAAGAACACAAGAATGGTTCCGTGCATGGTTACCAATGCATAATAAAATTCATTGGAGATTCTTCCCCCTGCTGCCCACTTACCAAAAAGGTCTTCCAAGAATGGAAAAGTAGCTTCGGGATAACCCAACTGTAAACGGAACAAAACTGAAAACAAACCGCCAATGATTGCCCAGATGATTCCGGTAATCAAAAACTGTTTTCCGATCATTTTGTGGTCCGTACAAAAAATATACTTACTCAAAAAAGATTCCTCATGGTGATGGTCATGACCATGTGCATCATGCGAACCGTGCGAATGTACTTCCGCTACTGCTTGTCCTAATGTAATTGTTTCGCTACTCATTGTTTAATTTTTTCTTTGGTTCTTTATTTAAGTTGGGCCAAGGGTTTGCTGGCATTTAAAACGCTAACAGCAGCTGTACTGTCTGCAGGTGCAGGTGTTGGAGTTGCTGCTTCTTTCACAGTAAGATACTGTGGCTTCTTTGAAGCCAACCAAGCATCATACTCTTCTTGTGTTTCAACAATGATCACTCCACGCATGGAGTAGTGACCGCTTCCACATATCTGGTCGCAAGAAATTTCGTAAACAAACTCTTTGTTTCCGGTAATTTCTTTCATCTGTGCAGTAGTATAAAGTGGGGTAAACCACAATGTAGTTGGAATACCAGGAACAGCATCCATTTTCAAACGAAAATGTACCAATCCCACATCATGAATTACATCCTGTGCGTTGATTACCAATTGAACTGACTTACCAACAACCAAATGCATTTCAGTTGCTTCAATATCATCGTGACTAGCTCCATCTTCCCAATCAACTCCCAAAGCATTGCCATTGGATGCGTCTGTGAGACGGTAATTTTTTCTACCCAAAATATTGTCTTTTCCAGGGTACCTCATCATCCAGTTAAATTGTTTACCGGTAATCTCTACGATCTGCGCATCTTTAGGTGCATCCCCAGTAATTTTAAACCAGTAGAACAATCCAAGACCCACCAAAAGCGTCAAGAAAATTGCGGGTACAACGGTCCAAATCAATTCCAATTTATTGTTGTGAGGGAAATAATACACGGTTCTTCTCTCACTAAACTGGTATTTGTATGCAAACCAAAACAAGAGAATTTGAGTGAGTAAAAATACAAGTCCAGTAACTGCAATCGTAAGGATTAACATAAAATCAATCTTTTCTCCATGGTCTGAAGCTGCAGGTTGGGCTAATAATGTTTTGTTATAAAAAAGCTCATTACACCACCAAGCTCCCGCTAAGCCCAGAACCAAAAACACAATCATGAGAAAGGCATTGATTCTGTTGTTCTGCTTAAAAGATTTTTCTTCACCCTTCAACACAGAAACATATTCACTTGCTTTTGCTATCTGGAAAGTCAGAATGAAAGCAAGCCCCAATATTGCTAAAATGAAATAACCCGACATGTGCTATTTATGTTATGTTTATAAATTCAATTTCGTTATCGCCTCAAACTATTACGTGTGGTGAATTACGCTCTCTTTGATATATGGATGGTGTAAAGCAGTCAGCGGCTTCTTTGCCAATCCCTTACCTACAAAATGCATAATTAAACCTGCGTATAAAACCAATATACCCAATTCGAACCAACCTAGACTATAATGTTCATTCATGGTACCGGGCATTACCATTTGGTAAAAATCAACCCAATGACCTAAAATAATTAACACAGCAAGGAAGGTGAGTGTGGTATAGTTTCTTTTAGATCCCCTTCTCATTAAGAGTAAGAATGGGACTGCAAAGTTAACAATTAGATTTAAAAAGAAGATACCTCTGTAGGCTCCTTGCAGTCTTGGTTTGAAATAAATGGTTTCCTCTGGAATGTTTGCATACCAAATCAACATAAACTGCGAATACCATAAATAGGTCCAGAACACTGAAAAAGCAAACATAAACTTACCCAAGTCGTGCAAATGTTCTTCAGTAACATATTCTAAGTAATCTTGGTTCTTCAAATACACTACAAACAACACCACAAGAGATACCCCTGCAACAAATGAGCTGATAAAAGTATACCAGCTATACATAGTGGAATACCAGTGCGGATCTATACTCATCAACCATAACCAAGGTATGGTTGAACCAACTGTCAAGCCAAAAATGACCAGGAAAGCTGCACCCCAAGCTGTATTTCTTACAATGTATTTTGGACTTTCCTCCCCGCTCATCGGTACATCTGCTTCTGAAGAAAGTTTTCTCATTTTTGCACCTACAAAAGACCATAAACCAATGGCAACGACAGACCAAACCATAAAGAAAGTTGGATTCAAAAAACTACTTTTTCCTTTAAGAATAGGATCATGCTCAACATGCTCCTTATCTAGCCAATGGTAGATATCATGTCTATGTCCAAATACAATTCCTACAAAAACCAGCATAGCCAAAATACCAAATACGGGTACCAAGCTAGATATGGCTTCAGGAACACGACGAAATGCCATCTGCCATCCACCGTGCGCCATAGTAGTTATACAGATGAAAAACATACTGGCATTTACAACAAGTAAAAAGAACACGCTGTTTTGTAAAAGCGAAGCCCAAAATCTGGTCTGTGCTGTTTCGTCTTTACTGAGTCCGAGAAAAATGATTCCCAGCACAAGTGCAAGTCCACCCACACCGAGTAGTATGTTCGTCCACTTTTTGTACCCCGCTGAAATCTCAAATTGTTGCTTGATCATCCCTGATTATTTAATACGTTGGTTATTTATTTTGCTGCAATAACTACTGCTGCTGTGCTGTCTTTTGTTGCTGCCGGTGTTTCAGCCGACTTAATTTTTCCTTGTTTAATTTTAATATAGGTAATCACTTCCCAACGCTGTTTAGCAGTGAGCTGTGATGCATAACTTCCCATGAGGTTTTTGCCATAAGTGAGGGAGTAAAACATTTGTCCATCAGGCATCGATTCGTACTTGGCATCACCAACCAAAGTTGCTGGCTTAGCAGGATAAGGGCCGTCGCCGTCTTTCCAAAGTGGACCGTTTCCGTCTAATTTTGGACCATGGCAAATACCGCAATTGATTAAATATATTCGCTCGGTTTCTTTTAATTCTGCTGCATTAAGTGAGGCAATGGGGTTAGACAAAATACGTGAAGCAAAATAATTGGCAGTATCGCCTGTCTTATCCATTTCAATATGAACAGGATAAGCATCCCCACGTTTAACCGTCCCTTTTACTGGCTCTTGACTTGTTCTGCCATCTGCAAAAACAGGATTGGTAGAGTACGTTTCGTAGGCACGGCTGTATGCCATATCGGGCATGTACACCTTACCTGGCGTTCTCTTTACATCACTGCATCCGATAGCAGCAACCACCAGCGCTGCAAATCCAAAGAATACAATTGTTGATCTTTTCATCTCTAATGTTGTTTTATAATCTCCGCTTCCCTTCTTCAAAATTATTTAAGCAATATTGGATTCTTTATATAGCTCTTGATCTTCACCATATTTTCCAATCCACCATCCCTCTTCCGCAACCTGTGTATTGATTTCCTGTGCACCTACATTAGCAAGGAATGATTTTAATTCATCCTCATTCATTTTATCTGTGCACTCAAATACCATTACAAAAAGATCGTCTGTAGCGCGTGGATGAAAATGATGTCTTTTCAATGATGGGGCAAGCTGACAGATATACAAGAAAGTGAGTACCATACCTACTGCCGAACAAAGAACCGTCAACTCAAACGCAATCGGAATCCAAGCTGGAAATGCAAAGTTTGGCTTACCACCAATATTCAAAGGCCAATCCTTGGTAAAAACCCAAGTCATGAACGTTACCGCAGTTGTAGTACCAATCATACCAAACAGAAAACCTGCAGTATGGATACTGGTATCTCTTAGTCCCATTGCCTTATCCAGACCATGGACAGGAAAAGGGGTATAGATGTCATGAAACTTGTAGCCCGCCTTCCTCACTTTTTCAACTGCAGGAAAAAGGACTTTCTCATCCTCAAAACAGCCTACAACAAATTTTTTCAATGCCATTGTATTCTTTTTACTTTTTATCGATTAGTGGTGCGCAACTTTTACACTGCCCTCAGCACGATGATCACCATGAATTTCATGAATGAATTCATCCACTTGTTTTGTTTCCAAGGCGGACATTTCATTTTTGAAACTTTCTCCACTTGTCTTCAATACATACTTGATTTCTGCAATTGCAATTACTGGGAAGTATTTTGCAAACAAGAAGAAACAGGTAAAGAACAAACCAAAAGTTCCTAGGTAGAAACCGATTTCCCAAATGGTAGGTCGGTAATAAATTGACCAAGAAGATGGAAGATAATCACGGTACAAAGAAGAAACAATGATCACAAAACGCTCAAACCACATACCAATATTTACCACAATACTCATGATGAAAGTAAACATCACACTTCTTCTCAATTTTCTAAACCAGAACAACTGTGGAGAGACTACGTTACAAGTCATCATCAACCAATAACTCCATCCATAAGGACCAGCAATTCTGTACTTAAAGAAAATATCCTGCTCAAAAGGCACTTGTGAATACCATGCCATGAACAACTCTGTTAAATAAGCACAACCTACAATTGAACCGGTGAGTACAATTACTTTATTCATTGATTCAATATGGCCAAGTGTAATATAATCTTGAAGGTTCATCACCTTTCTTAAAATCAACATCAAGGTTTGTACCATCGCAAAACCTGAGAAGATGGCGCCCGCTACGAAATAAGGAGGAAAAATGGTGGTATGCCAACCAGGTACTACCGAAGTAGCAAAGTCGAACGATACAATCGTGTGAACAGACAATACAAGTGGGGTAGACAGACCAGCCAAGATAAGCGACAAACTTTCATGACGTTGCCAATGTTTGGTACTTCCGCTCCAACCAAATGAAGCCATCCCATATAATCTTTTACGCAATTTTGTTTTTGCACGATCCCTAATGGTTGCAAAGTCAGGCAACAATCCCGAATACCAGAACAACAAAGAAACCGTGAAATAAGTAGAGATCGCAAATACGTCCCACAACAACGGTGAGTTGAAGTTAGGCCAAAGAGGACCGCGTGTATTTGGATAAGGTAAAGTGAAGAAAGCCATCCAAACCCTTCCCATGTGGAAGATCGGAAACTGACCAGCACACATTACCGCGAAAATCGTCATCGCCTCAGCCGCACGGTTTACACCAGTTCTCCAACCCTGACGAAATAGAAGAAGGATCGCAGAGATCAACGTACCAGCATGTCCAATACCTACCCACCATACGAAGTTGGTGATGTCCCAACCCCATCCGATGGTTCGGTTAAGGTTCCACTGTCCAATACCATAAACCACCTCACGGTAAACTGAATAGACACCGAACATCAAGAATGCAACAGACACATAAAAACCAATATACCACAAACGCGTGGGCTTGGCTTCAATGGTATGCACAATGTCTTGTGTAACCTGACCATAGGTCTTGTTACCCATTACCAATGGTTCCCTTAACTGTGATTCGTACTTTGTAAGACTCATGCGTTGGTCGTTTATGAGATTTCTCTGATAACTTTTTTAATTAGTGCGCTGCTTCAGCTTTTTTCTCTTCTTTATGTTCTGCTCCCGCAGCCTCTTGATGTGCTTCTTCAGCTACCCCCACATGCCTGTCTGTATTCCTGATCTTCGCCAGGTAGTTCACATTTGGCAATACGTGGATCTGCTCAAGAGAATAGAACACCCTGTTCACTTGCTCTTCATTTCTGATTATGCTAATCGGACTCTTCTTGTCATTTGCATTACCAAACACAATGGCGTTGGTAGGACAAGCTTGCTGACAAGCAGTTTTGATATCCCATTTGCCATCAGCTCCTGTTTCCAAAGGCCTGTTCTCTTTCTTCGCTTTCAACTTTCCTTCTTGCAAACGTTGAACACAGAAAGAACATTTTTCAATTACACCGCGAGACCTTACAGTTACATCCGGATTCAATACCATTCTAGTAAGATCATCATTCATCATCATCACTGAATCTTCTACGATGCCTTTCTGGTTGTCTTCAAAGCTATCTGCTCCCATGTAGTCAGACCAGTTGAAACGTCTTACTTTAAACGGACAGTTGTTGGCACAATAACGTGTACCAATACAACGGTTATAAGTCATTTGGTTCAAACCTTCGCTGCTGTGGTTGGTGGCGTTAACTGGACAAACGTTTTCACATGGTGCGTTGTCGCAATGCTGACAAAGCATTGGCATGAACACCACATTCAGATCATCCAAATTATCGCTGCCTGAATCATCACGATAGGTTGCAAAATATCGGTCAATCCTCAACCAATGCATTTCATGTGCACGCATCACTTCAGATTTTCCTACAACGGCAACATTATTTTCTGATGTACAAGCAACAGTACATGCACCGCAACCTATACATGAGTTAAGGTCGATGCTCATTCCCCACTTTGCTCCTGGATAAGGATGGCTTGGATAAAGCGTTCCTTCAGCAGCATAATCGCCAGTGTTTTTTGCATAGTCTTCTACCAACTTGTTTCGGTCATCCTTCAAAACAGTCGGATTCTTTTTGAAATCAGACAATGCGTATTCGCGAATCACTTCATCACGACCTTCATATTGGTTATGTGTTTGTGTATAAGCGATCTTAAAAGTTTCTTTTGTTTTTTCAATGCTTGCTCCTGTAACAGCATAAGCAAAAGCTTTGCCATCAAAGCTTACCAATGGGAACATGTTTTGTCCAACATTAGCAGCAGCACGTCCTGATTTCTCAGAGCGTCCATAACCCAATGCAACAGCAATTACATCTTTGTGCATACCGGGTATCACAAGCACTGGAAGAGTCATTTCTTTTTGTCCCACTTTCAACTTAATGACTGGCTTGTCCAACTCTACCTCATAATTATCATCTACAATTATCCCCAACTCCTTTGCAGTTGCAAAAGAAATAATCGCGTAGTTG
Organism: Chitinophaga pinensis; assembly: GCA_945897185.1. Lineage (GTDB taxonomy): Bacteria > Bacteroidota > Bacteroidia > Chitinophagales > Chitinophagaceae > Pollutibacter. Next base: position 13,159 of record CAMDFC010000021.1, read on the forward strand.
TCCCACGTTGCCTTCGTAATCGGATCAGGCATCTCCTGCAACCAAGGATTGTTGGCTTCTTTACCAGCACCCAATGCTACTTTAGGATATACAACCACCTCTTTGCCAGTCGCAATCTTAGCAGCAGCCAAAACTGCAGCAGCACCAGCTAAAGCAGAAGCATTATAAGTGCCTGCTGAAACAGCCGCCGGTGTTTCATAAACACCATCTTGCAAAGCTTTGTCCCATGCAGCTTGTGAACCAAATTTGGTTAACCAATATTGTTTGAAATAATCTCCATACACAGTAGCGTCTCCACTCCATTTCAACAACGAAGTTTGGAAAGCCCTGGTCTTGAACAACGGAGCGATTGTTGGTTGAATGAAACTCACATAACCCGCTTTCATTTCCGCATCACCCCAACTCTCTAAAAAGTGATTATCCGGCAACTGAAACTTACACAATACTGAAGTTTCATCTTCCCTATCATTAAATGAAACAGATACAGCTACTTTAGCCAATCCAGTTTCAAATTTCTTTGCATCAAAATAGTCGTATGCCGGATTCACACCATGCACCAACAAAGCACCAACTTTACCCTCGTTCATTTCCTGAACAAGTTGAACCATCGCAACATCATCCCCTTGACGGGTATTTAATGTAGCAGTCCAATCAGTTGTAGTACCATAAGCACCCAGCATTTGATTGATTGCATTTACTACCAACTGAACACTGCTGTCGTTACTTCCTGCTACCACCAAAGATGCTGCACCAGTAGACTTCAATGCTTCGGCTGCCATCTTGATTCCTTTCTTCAATCGATCATCAGACAATGCAGGAGCAGCAACTGATCCACCCAAAGCAGCATATAGATTTAATAAAACAGCAGCTGTTTCTGAAGGACGGTGAACATAACGATCATCTGCATTTGCACCAGTCAAACTCAACATACTCTCAAACTGAATATGCTTGCTCATTTCAAGCTTGGTCTGATCAATTTTTCTACCTGCAGCATATTGACGTGCATATTCAACCGGACTTAACCAAGTTCCGAGGAAGTCGGCTCCCAAACTCACAATGGTTTTTGCCTTACTAAAATGATAGGAAGGAATTGAACGCTTTCCAAAAGAAATTGCATTTGCACTCAACATTCCGCTGGAAGACAATGCATCATATTGAATATGACGTGATCCAGGATATTTTGCTAAAAATGTTGCAACAACATTTTTTGTAGTAATAGAAGTAATGGTTTCTGTAAGCAATACAACCGATTTACCTCCAACTCCTGCCATTCCATCAGCAACCATCTTATCGAATGCATCCAATGTGCTTACTTCTTTTCCATTGGCCATTGGAAAACGCAAACGCGCTGTATCATATAATCCCAAAACAGAAGCTTGCACACGTGCAGATGTACCACCATTGGTTATAGATGAAAGCTCATTTCCTTCAATCTTGATTGGTCTTCCATCACGCACTTTGGCTACAACAGGTATGGCATCACCATCCATTATATACGTTGTTGCATAATAGTTGGGAACACCTGGAATAATAGTATCGGGCTTGTTCAAGTAGGGAATGCTCTTTTTTATAGGCATCTCACAACTTGCTGCAGCAGCTGCAGCAGCAGTACTGAATCCAAGGTACTTGAGGAAATCCCTGCGTGGTGCTTTTGCATCCATCAGTCCGTTTTCCTGCTCATTGGCCGGAAGGTCTTCGGTGAACTCGTCCTGAATGCGCTCTTCAAAATTTTCACTGCTCTTCAGTTCACCAAAACTCTGCCAGTATTTTTTTTGCTTCATAACAGTTGTTAGGTTGTCTATATATAAGATGTTTCCGCTAATCGATTAATAGTGACATTTTTGACATTCAGTTCCACCAATCTTCTCAACAGTTATACTGTCGAGTTTCTTGTTCTTCAAGTCTTCATGAAACTGCTCATAAATGCTGTAAAACTTGTTCTCAGTAAACTGCACTTTTGATTCCCTATGACAGTTTATACACCATCCCATACTGAGATTACTAAACTGATATACTTCATCCATTTTCTGGATTTCACCATGGCAAGTTTGACAATTTTGTTTACCAGCAGTAACGTGCTGTGAGTGGTTGAAATAAACGTGATCAGGCAAGTTGTGGATGCGAATCCACTCAATTGGCTTACCCTTTCCACTGTATTGTTTTTTGTTTGGATCCCAACCTGCAAATTGATAGAGCTTCTGAATTTCTGCAGTGCCATCTACTTCTGTTCCATCCTCACGGTAAATCTTCGGACCTTTTGCATATTCATTGATACCCATGTGACAGTTCATACATACATTCACAGAAGGAATGTTGGCATGTTTGCTTTCTTGAGCACCACCATGGCAATACAAACAATTAATCTGGTTAATACCAGCATGCACAGTATGAGAATAATATATAGGTTGTTCAGGTTGATAGTTCTGCGATCTTCCCAAGCCTTGTGCACCTTGGAAAGTTAAATACCCACCGCCCATGAACAACAAGATTGCAAATATGGCGATGTAGGCCTTGTTGCGGTAGAAAGGAATAGGCTCGGCCACATACTCACCTTCTGATTCATCAGACATCTTGCGCAGATTACTATTGACCTGCAAAAGAATTAATGCAATTACTGCAAGTATGAGTGTGAGAATGCCGTATAATAAATTAGAATCACTTTCTCCTGAATCATCTGCAGGCGATCCTCCAGCAGGCACTGCCGCAGCTACTGCAGCTTTTGCACCCCCCGTATTGATGTAACCCAAAATTGCATCGATGTCTTCATTCTTCAATTCTGGAAATGCAGCCATCTGCACCCTCTTGTATTCATTGTATACGGCAACTGCACGTGGATATCCTTTTTTGATAACCGCAGCACTGTTGCGCACCCAATCATACAACATGGCCTTGTCATCCCAACGATCTTCAACACCACTGAGGGCGGGACCAACCAATTGCTTGTCGATTGCGTGACAAGACGCACATTTTTGGTTAAACAAGGCCTTGCCATCCTGTGCTTGCACAAGGGATGTTAAAGACAGGGAAACCATTAAAACAAATGCTGAAAGTAAATGATTAAAGGCTTTTCTTTTATGCTTCATACCTTCTGTATAATTGTATTTGGGGTAGATTAGGACTACGAATTCGCGTGCAAATTTAAGTCAGGATTTCAACATTATATCAACATTATTAAAAAATATTTAACCCTTGCCCCTGCTGAGTTTCAACGAATTGAAAACTGTTTAATCTTCTGTGACATGAAATCGCTAGTGTTTTGAGTTTTAAAATAAATAGGAGCGTATAAAATTGTATGAATCTGTTTTTTTCTTCTCTTTGCAACATGTTAAACAAACTGCAGCAAAAGTGGAACGTATCTTCGCTCCAATTCCTACTCATACTCTGCACGTTTGCCGTTACAGGAACCTCCACTGCAGTAGTTTCTCGATACATTACCGGTTGGGTGGGTTTCAATGACTCTACTTTTTGGGTATGGAAAGCCCTCCTGCGCATCTTTATGCTCGTTTTTGGATACCAAGTTATTCTCTTGCTCGTTTCGTTTTTATTTGGCCAATTCCCATTTTTCTGGAATTATGAGAAAAAAATTCTGAGACGAATGGGTATAATGAAACCAGGACAAGCCCGTTTGGCCATTTTTGCCTCTGGGAAAGGCAGTAATGCGGAAAAAATTATTCAACATTTTGAAAATCATAGTAATATACATGTATCATTAATAGTATCCAATAATCCAACTGCCGGTGTTTTGTCAATTGCACAGCGTTTTGGCATTGAAACACTGCTTTTGGAAAAGAAAAGACTCATGGAGTCCGATGATTATGTACAAATAATTAAAAATCAAGGTATTACACATATTGTACTTGCAGGATTTTTGTTGAAAGTGCCAGACAATCTTATTCGTGCATACCACAACAAGATCGTAAACATCCATCCTGCCCTCCTTCCGGCCCACGGTGGAAAAGGGATGTATGGTGAACATGTTCACCAAGCAGTAATTGAGGCAGGTGATAGTGAAAGTGGGATTACCATTCATTTGGTAGATGAAGAATACGACCATGGTAAAACCTTGTTTCAGGCAAAAGTAAAGGTTGACCCTTCAGATAGCCCTTCTTCCTTGGCGGAAAAAATTCATCAACTGGAACACCAGCATTTTGCTACTGTTGTTGAAAAGTGGTCAAAGAAAACATCTTGAGGTTTTTTCTTATCATATTGATTATCAACACTTCTCTAGTTGCTAAATCGCAGATTTGGCTAACCGGTAAGGTATATGATTCCACCAGAATGGTAACGATACCTTCCGTAAAGGTAACCACCAAAAAAGGAGAGATTACCTTCACCGATTCTATCGGAAGGTATGGTATCAATGTAAGTAAAAACGACTCTGTCTCTTTTACCTACCGTGGAAAATCAACCAATTACTTTCCTGTTCAACAAATCAACTACCCATCTGGCTTCGACATCTCTCTCCAAATTATTGTCCAAGACCGTTACCAAACCTTGAGGGAAGTTGTAGTGATTGGTAAATCATACAGACAAGATTCCTTAGAAAACAGACAACGCTATAGAAAAATATTTGAAACAGGAGGTCTTCAATTTACCTCTTCCGGGAACTTAGACCCCAACAGCCTGATTGGTGCCTTTAAATTCCGAAAGAACAAAGTAATGCGCAGCTTTCAAAGCAGACTTGTAATTGAAGAACAACAAAAGTTCATTGATAACCGATTTACCAAAGCCTTAGTTAAACAAATAACAGGATTGAAAGAACGCGATTTAGAAAGATTCATGAAACTATGGAGACCCACCTACGAATTGGTCGCCTTTGCGGAAGAATACCAGTTTCACTTATACATATTAGACGCTTCACGTTACTTCAAATCAGGTATCCTGCCAAAAGCCAGACTCTAGTCAATAGAAAAACTGAAGTTTGATTTGATTAACTTCAAGCCAGATTTTCTCTTCCATGAAATATTATACACTTCTTTTTTTACTGATGGGTTTTTCTGCACAATCGCAGAACATCAAAAAGTTACACAACAAAGCAACCGTTATTGATACCCACAACGATTTCATCAGCACTGGCATAGAGAAGAACAAAAGCTTCGATATGCAACTGAAAGGAATTACACATTCTGACCTCAATAGAATGAAGACAGGTGGAATTGATATTCAAATCTTCTCTATTTTCTGTGATGAAACTTATGGCAATGGAATCGCTTATGCATTTGCCAACCGTGAGATAGATACCCTTTATGCAACTGCGCAACGCAATCCAGAAAAAATGATGATTGTACAATCTCCTAAAGAACTCTCAACTGCTGTCAAGTTGGGGAAACTGGGTGCAATGATTGGTGTTGAAGGTGGTCATATGATTGAAGACAAAATGGAATACCTCGAAGCGCTTTATACAAGAGGAGCAAGATACATGACGCTCACCTGGAACAACTCTACATCATGGGCAAGCTCTGCAGCAGATGAAAGAGCAAAGAAGAATCTTGGCAGGGCATATGGGTTGACTGAGTTTGGTAAAGCAATTGTAAAAAGAATGAATGAGTTGGGTATGATAGTCGACATCTCTCATGTTGGTGAACAAACATTTTATGATGCCATCGCTACAAGTACTAAACCCGTTATCGCCTCTCACAGCTGCACTTATGCACTATGCCCAGTTCCAAGAAACATGACCGATGATCAAATAAAAGCATTGGGTAAAAATGGAGGAGTGATTCACCTTAATTTTTATTCCGATTTTATAGACAGCACCTTCAAACAAAAGAATGATGCTTTCTTAAAGAAACATGAAGCAGAAAAAATTGAACTGCTGAAAAATAATCCAAGCGACTTCTATGCTAATCTTGTGCTGCATGAAAGATATAAAGATGAAATTGATGGCGTTCGTCCACCTTTATCATTACTAATTGATCACCTGGATCATATTGTAAAATTGATTGGCGTAGATCATGTAGGGATTGGTTCAGATTTTGATGGTATCGATTCTTCACCACGTGAATTGAATGATGTTACAGATATGCCACTCATTACAGAAGAACTTTTAAAAAGAGGTTATTCAAAAAAAGATATTGTTAAAATACTTGGTGGAAATTTTATTCGTGTATTCAAAGCAAATCAACAATGAAAAAAATCTTCTTTCTTTTCTTTCTTCCACTCTTTAGTTTCGCTCAACAAAATACAGACATCACCCGCTGGGAAGAAACTGCTAAACGTGTAAACATCATACGTGATAAATGGGGTATCCCACATATTTATGGTAAGACAGACGCAGACTGCGTTTTCGGATTATTGTATGCACAATGCGAAGACGATTTTCAGCGCGTAGAAATGAATTACATCACCATGCTCGGAAGAAGTGGTGAAGTGAATGGCGAAAAAGACCTCTATGAAGATTTACTCGTACGCATGGTTATTGATACCACAGAGGCCATCAAAGATTATGAAAGGAGTCCCGATTGGTTAAAGAAATTACTCAACTCATTTGCAGATGGTGTTAACTATTATTTATATAAACATCCCCAGGCAAGACCTGCTGTACTCAAAAATTTTAAACCTTGGTATCCGCTCACGTACACAGATGGAAGTATCTCTGCCATTCAAACAAGTGATTTAAGTGCCAATGACATTAAAAAATTCTATGAAGGGCTTTCATCTGATTTAGCAAAAAAAACAACAAAAGATCCAGAATATTTAATTGGTTCTAATGGATTTGCCATCTCACCTTCAAAAAGTGCTAGTGGAAATGCAATGCTCTATATTAATCCGCATGTAACTTTTTATTTCAGACCTGAAGTGCATATGGTGAGCGAAGAAGGACTCAATGCATACGGAGCAGTAACATGGGGACAATTCTTCGTCTACCAGGGATTCAATGAACACTGCGGATGGATGCATACTTCTAGTCAGGCTGATGTAGCCGACCTCTATGAAGAGACCATCATCAAAAATGATCAAGGCATTTTTTACATGCACGATAAAAAAATATTGCCTGTAAAAACAAGAAAGACATCGATTGCCTATAAATCAACAAGTGGAATCACCATCAAAGAATTCAAGATTTATGAAACCCATCATGGTCCGGTTATGGCCATGCAAGACGATAAGTGGATCAGCATGCAATCCAATAACCGTTCACTAGACGGACTCATCCAATCATGGAGCAGGACCAAAGCCAAGACCTTTGCAGATTTCAAAGCTACCATGGAGCTTAAGTCGAATATTTCTAATAATACAGTTTATGCAGATGACCAAGGAAACATCGCCTACTGGCATGGCAACTTCATGCCTAAACGAGATCCAAACTTTGATTGGAGTGGCATCGTTGATGGAAGCACTTCTGCAACGGACTGGAAAGGTCTTCATCCCGTATCAGAAACAGTCCACCTAATTAATCCTGCAACTGGTTGGTTACAAAACTGTAACGCAACACCTTTTACTGTTGCAGGAATGGGAAGTATCAACAAAAAGAAATACCCAAGCTACATGGCACCTGATCCTGAAAATTTTAGAGGCATCAATGCAGTGCAAGTATTAGCAAGAAATAATAAATACGATATCAACGCTCTAATTGCTGCAGGTTATGATACCTATCTTGCCGCCTTTGATGTTCTCATTCCTGCACTGATCAGTGCAAGTAGAACACCAGTGGCAGATGATATGAAAGCTGATGTAAGCAAGGCAATTCAAATGCTGGCTGCATGGGATAGAAAATCTGCTGCTGGCTCTGTACCAACAACAATTGCGATCATGTGGGCAGAAAGAATTCTTCCTTATCTCACAAAAGGTCAATTAGGGGATATGGACCTCACCCTTGAACTATCTCGTTTATTGAAGGAAGCACCTGATGCTACCAAAATGAGTTTTCTGGTTGACGTGTTGAAAAAACTAAAAACTGATTTTGGTACTTGGGAGGTCGCCTGGGGTGAAATCAACCGCTTCCAGAGAATCGACAATACCCTTCAAGCGAAATACGACGATAACCAACCGAGCATTCCATCTTCATTTGCTTCTTCCACTTGGGGAAGTCTGCCTTCTTTCAATTCTAGGCACTACCAAGGAAGTAAAAAGAGATATGGTTATGGTGGCAACAGTTTTATTTGTGCCGTTGAGTTTGGTAAAAAAATCAAAGCGAAATCTTTACTCGCAGGCGGTGAAAGTGGAGATCCAAGTTCTAAACATTTTAAAGACCAAGCTGGTATGTACACCAAAGGAGAATTTAAAGATGTACTCTTCTACAAAGAAGATGTACTGTTGAATAAAGAATCTGAATACCATCCGGGAGAAGGAATTATTAATGGCGTAAAAGCAGCTGGCAGGGTGAGAAAATAATTAAACTGCTGTTTCTATTTTGAAAGAGAAAGAATAGAAGCGTACTAATAATTAATTAGCCTACGAATTGTATCATGCAATCTTGCTTTGGCAAGAAACTGTTGTTCTAATTCTTGTGAAAATGGAATTGGTGTGTCAGCACTTGCACAACGCATTACAGGTGCATCTAAATATTGAAAACAATTTTCAGAAACCCAGGCTGCTATTTCAGCACCTATGCCTCCTGTCAGATTGTCTTCGTGCAATACCAACAAACGATTTGTTTTAACAACAGATTTTTTTAACGCATTGAAATCTAAAGGTAATAATGATCGCAGATCCAGGATTTCCATCGAAATTTCAGGATGCGATTTAGCATATTCAATTGCCCAATGGACTCCCGCTCCGTAGGTTACAATACTCATGTCTTCACCAGCTTGCACAACAGCTGCTTTACCAATTTCCACTTCATAAGGGGCAGCATCTACCATACCTGATGTGCTTCGATACAACGCTTTGTGTTCAAAATAAAGAACAGGATTCGGATCATTGATGGCAGCCATCAATAAACCTTTTGCATCTGAAGGGTTGGAAGGATAAACAATTTTTAAACCAGGAACATGAAAGAACCAGGCTTCGTTGCTTTGCGAATGAAAGGGTCCCGCACCAACACCTGCACCTGTAGGCATTCGTATCACTACATCTGCGTTTTGTCCCCACCTATAATAAATCTTAGCAAGATTATTGACAATCTGATTGAACCCAACAGAAACAAAATCTGCAAACTGCATCTCCACCACAGTCTTGTATCCTTCTAAAGACATACCCAGTGCAGCCCCAATAATAGCACTTTCACATAGCGGTGTATTGCGTATACGTGCTTTGCCATATTTATTCATTAACCCCTCTGTCACTTTAAAAGCACCTCCGTACTCCGCAATATCTTGTCCCATTAACACCAAGTTCGCATGAATGGCAAGCGACTGATCCAATGCCTCTGAAATGGCATTGATCATGCGCATGGGTTCCGTTCTTTTTGGAAATGAAGTTTTAGACAATTCAACACTAATGGGGAGAGCTACTTGGGGAGCATAAACATCCTTTAACTCTTCTTCTAGATTCACTTCATTCTTTTCAAATGTCAAACCAGCGTTGAGGTCTTTTTCTATTTTTTGCCTAAGCTCATCATTGATCGCGCATAACTCATCTACATTAATGATATCGTTAGACAACAACCATTCTTCGTAAGTCCGAACTGGATCTTTCTTCTCCCATTCTTCAAGCAATTCCTTGGGAACGTACTTCACGCCACTGGCTTCTTCATGACCACGCATCCTAAAAGTCATGCACTCTATCAAATAAGGTTTTTGCTCATCAATGCAATAATTTCTAACTCCCCTTATGGTATCATATACCTCCAAGATGTTGTTTCCATCAATCTTGATTCCTTCAATTCCATAACCATATGCTTTATCTACCAATGATTCACAACGGTATTGTTCACTGGTTGGGGTGCTCAAACCATAACCATTGTTCTCAATAATAAAAATAACAGGGAGGTCCCAAACTGCTGCAACATTCAATGCTTCATGGAAATCTCCTTCCGATGTTCCACCATCGCCAGTAAATGTTAGTGCTACTTTTTTCTCTCCCTTCAATTTATAAGCAAGTGCTGCACCATCGGCCAATGCCAGTTGTGGTCCCAAATGCGAAATCATACCCGCTATATGGTGTTCCTTAGATCCAAAATGAAAACTTCTTTCCCTGCCTTTGCTGAACCCATCTTTACTGCCCTGCCATTGCAGAAATAATTTTTCAAGCGACATCCCTCTCGCAGTAAATACACCCAGGTTGCGGTGAAGTGGCATGATCCATTCGTCTTGCTGCATGGCCATGGTAGCCCCTACCGAGATGGCCTCTTGTCCAATACCACTGAACCATTTAGAAACCTTACCCTGACGCAACAACACAATCATCTTCTCTTCGATCATTCTCGAAAAAAGGAGTTCCCTGTAAAAGGAAATCAATTGTGCATTGGAAAGTTTCTTACGGTCGAATTGCATAAACTGAAATTTACATCCGCCTTAGACTACTACAAGTTCATAAAAATCTTCTGGACGAAGGTATTTATTGGCCAATTCCTTCAATTCATCTGTCTGGATGTTTTTGATGGTATCAACCGACTGGTAAAAGAACGAATCATCAAGGCCATTTAGTATGAGGTTCTTCCATCTTCCAATAATATGGAAGGGTCCATCTAAATCGCCCAACAAGGTGCCTATCAAATAGTTTTTCACCAACAACAATTCTTCAGGATCAATATCGCCTTCTCTGAGTTCTTTCATTTCATTATACACTTCATTCACAGTGGCCTCACACACTGTTCTGCCAGCTTCTGTACTAATCATCCAGGCACCTGCATGAATATGGTTTACCAAGTAGCTATAAATACCATATGTATACCCTTTGTCTTCTCGGATATTGTTCATCAGCCTAGATCCAAAGAATCCACCAAACAAGGTATTCAGCACCTGCACTTTAGGAAAATCTGGATGCCTGCGGGTTGGAAAAGGTCGGGCTATACGAATTGCTCCTTGCACACCTTCTGCATCATTGATGATGTTCCATTTCTTCTGATCTGCAGCAAATATTGGATGTGTTATCTCCTCCGTTGCAGTTTTGTTAAATGGCAAATCACCAAAATATTGGTTCATCAATTGTTCGTAATCTTTAGGTAATATTCCTGCTGAAAACACAGTACAATTGCCTTCCTGATAATATTTTGCATAAAAGCGTTTGAGGTCTTCCGTTTGGATAGCATCATAATCCTCTTCAATACTATATACTCCATATGGATGTTTGAAGCCAAACAACAACTCATCAATTTTTCTTCCAGCAACAAAATCACATTTAAGCAAATTCACAGCCAATTTCTGCTTCATGTTCTGTCTAAAAATCAACAGTTCCTCTTCGGGAAAAACAGCTTCTGTAAATGTTTCTCTCACCAATGGTAAGAGTTGTGGTAATTGTCGCGTTAAACAATGCAAGGTTACTACAGCAGTCTCATTAGAACAATTGCGGTTGAGGTAAGCTCCATAAAAATCGACCAACTCATTGATTTCGTAAGCAGATTTTTTTTGTGTGCCGTTCTTGATAAGAAAATTGGCAGCTGAAGAAACATTCTTCTTTTCATCAAACCAATTTCCTGCTTTAAACACCCATTCAATTTGAACTACTTCTTCTGTACCTGCTTGCACATTGTATACTTTCACTCCATTACCTAGACTGAATATATCTGGTTTTTTTAAAGCAATTTTGTATTCAACAGCATCTTTAATCCCTGGCGCTAATTTTCTATCTGGCATGAAATTGTTTGTAAGTTTTTTTACTTTTTGTCTGATAAATACCAAAGTGTATTTGAATTTTCATTCGTCAACACCTCATTTGCAATACGATGAAGGTCTTCTGATTTAACTTCCTGGTATTTCTGAAACTCAGTGTTCATAAGCTCTCCATCTCCAAGTAACTCATAGAAGGCAAGGCTACCCGCTCTGTTCATCACGCTCATGTCTTCAAAAGCCATTATACTTTCGGTCTTGTTTTTTACTTTCTGTAACTCACGCTCGTCCAGTAATTCTTTCCTCACTTTATCCAACTCCAATTCTATAGCAGCTTCTGCTTTTTCTATATCAACCCCTTGTATCAATTGTCCCTCAATAGTTAAAAGTCCTTTGTCCAAACTACCAAAATGATAACAATTGATGTTGGCAAACAACTGCTGTTCTTTCACCAAGCTTTGGTACAATCTTGATGAAGCACCACCGCCAAGAATATCAGTAAGCAAATCAGTTACATAATAATCATCGTCTCTTCTCGCACACATGTGCCATGTTTTGTAAATAGCATCCATGGGAACGTTGCGGTGGACGGTCATTCTTCTGGCTTCAATTTGTTTTGGCTCTTCAGGAAGATGGCGGTTGTATTTTTCGCCAGAAGGAATATCACCAAACCATTTTTCAGCAAGTTCTTTTACATGTTCAACAGTAACATTTCCTGCTACTACCAAAATGGCGTTTACAGGCGTATAGTGTTTGAAGAAAAACTGTTTTACATCTTCCAATGTTGCATTTTCAACATGCGACAATTCTTTTCCGATCGTCATCCACTTATAAGGATGTTCTTTAAAAGCCAGTTCACGCATGGTATGCCAAACATCTCCGTATGGCTTATTGATGTAATGCTCTTTAAATTCTTCACATACCACTTTGCGTTGAACATCCAGACTTTTTTTACTGAATGCCAAACTTAACATCCTGTCACTTTCCAACCAAAATGCAGTCTCCAAATTATCAGCGGGCAACTGGCAATAATAATTGGTAAGGTCGTTGGTGGTATACGCATTGTTCTCACCACCTGCAACCTGTAATGGGTCGTCGTAATCAGGTATGTTGATGGATCCCCCAAACATGAGGTGTTCAAACAAATGGGCAAATCCTGTTTTGGATACTACTTCATCACGGGCACCAACATCGTAAAGTACATTCACTACGGCCATGGGGGTACTTGGGTCTGGATGGACCAACACCGTGAGTCCATTTCCCAGCACAAACCTTTCAAATTTGATCATGCCACAAAATTAATCATAAAATACTGATGGGCTTCATGGTAAATTGAAGCGCTTTGCCCTCCCGAAGAACAACAAAATTCATTTTGACTCCAATCTCTTGCATCATGGTCTTGTAAACCTGGATATTGTTACTGATGTCGTTATTCAAAGCAATGATTACATCCTCCTTTTTAAAACCAGCCTTATCGGCTGGAGATCCGGTAACCACATCATCAACCACAATTTGGTTATCTATAAAATAAATAGAAAGTCCGTGATACGCATAATCAAAATCATCCCTAAAATGTGAGTTAGGGATGATATGGACCTCTTGTTTCACATAGTTGAAAGTTACATTAAACCTTCGCAAAAGGTCATTCCCAATCAATCCTCCCAAAAAAGGATAATTGATCACGTTGTACTCATCCTTAAACAGGTAAGTAGGTACTTTTCTAAACCGATAGGGTCCTAATTTCACTTCCGTTACTGTGGTTATCCGCATACTGGCGCGACCGCCCACGCCTTCAGCTTGCGTGATCAACGGTTTTTTCTTTCTCTTTTTGAGTATGCCACTGTCTTGCACATAGCGTTCGGAAAGCAGAAAATTCAACCCTGCACCTGTATCCAAGTAAAATCTTGCATAGAATTTTCCATTGTCGGTGAACCTGAGGTTTTGTATAGGTAAAGCAGTAAACATGGGGTTGAGCATGTGGCCGCTAGAAGGATATTTGTATTCGCCAACGCTGTACACATTTATTCGTAAACTATCATAGTTCACATTTATAATGTATTTGCTAAAAAAACTATACCCCACTATGCCATCAATTTTGATACCATAAACGCTGGTAAGTAGACTATAATCGTTTACATGAAAATTTAGTTTCTCAACCTCCAAACACGGTAATTTCAGTTTGGCATCATAGAGAAAAGAGACCTTCCTTATACCCCCAATTCCTTTTATGGTCTTGTCAGACCCTACCACAGGTATTCCAAATTCAATTACAGTTGTGGAATCCAGAGATATACCCCCGCTTCCTGTGTCTAAAACAAAATTTAAGCTGTCAGGATAATCATTCACTTTGGCCTTGATTAAAATTACCCCGCCAGTGAGCATACGAAAAGGAAAGGAAGTGATGAACTTAGAAGGTGGCTCTACAAACAGCTCCTGTGCCCCGGTCCTTTGGGAAAGGATGGATAACATAAGTGACAAAAACAATATGGTTTTGGTGGTCTTCAAAATGGTACATTAAAAGAAGGAGCTAGGGTTTTACTCTAATTTAAACTATTGATGCGTTAACTTTGTTGTGTTTATTTACAAATAATGACTGAACTCAATAATTTATACCAAAAAGCCCTGAACCTAGATTTTTTATCCGCTGAAGAGGGATTGTTTCTGTTTAAACATGCCCCCTTGGCTGAACTTATGCACGTGGCTGATGAACTTAGAAAAAAGCAAGTGCCTCACGGGAAAGTCACCTGGCAGATCGACCGCAATGTAAATACCACCAACGTGTGTATTGCCAATTGCAAATTCTGCAACTTTTACAGAATACCCGGACATGCCGAAGCATATATCACAGGCATGGATACCTACCGTGAAAAAATAAAAGAAACCCTCAAATGGGGTGGTGATCAACTGCTTTTACAAGGCGGACATCATCCAGATCTCGGATTAAAATATTACGTGGATACGTTCAAAGCGATCAAAGCTGAGTTTCCAGACATCAAACTTCATGCTTTAGGTCCCCCTGAAGTTGCCCACATCACAAAAATTGAAAAGTCCACACACAAGGAAGTCCTGCAAGCTTTGAAAGAAGCCGGAATGGACTCTCTTCCTGGTGCGGGTGCGGAGATTTTAGTCGACCGTGTTAGAAGATTGGTCAGCAACGGCAAATGCGGATCACAAGAGTGGTTGGATGTAATGGCCGAAGCCCATCAGCAAAACATCACCACTTCTGCTACCATGATGTTTGGCCACGTTGAAACTTTAGAAGAAAGGTTCGATCACCTGCTGAAAATAAGAGAAGTACAATCCAGAAAACCTGAAGAGGCAAATGGTTTCCTTGCATTTATTGCATGGACCTTCCAGGATGTGGATACCCTGCTGCAAAAAATTCGTGGTGTACAAAACCTAACAACAGGTGAAGAATACATCAGGATGGTTGCCATCAGCAGAATCATGTTGCCCAATATCAAAAATATCCAAGCTTCGTGGTTGACAGTAGGTAAGAAAGTAGCGCAAATGTGCTTGCACGGCGGTGCCAATGATTTCGGCAGCATCATGCTGGAAGAAAATGTAGTAAGTGCTGCGGGTGCACCACATCGATTTACATATAAATCGATACAAGATGCCATTAGCGAAGCAGGATTTGAACCACAATTGCGAAACCAGCAATACAAGTGGCGCGATCTTCCGCAAAACATTGAAGAGCAGGTCATCAACTATTAACGTGCAAGCTCCCCGTATATATGTAATTCATGATCAGGCGCTGACAATTGAATTTTCGACTTCAATCAGTGAAGAGATTAATCTCATTGTCATGCAATTGCATGTATCACTTGAAACCAATCCATTTGATGGCTTCATTGAGTCTGTCCCGGCTTACAGCAGTCTGACTGTTTACTTTAAAGAAGATGTTTCAATTGCAAAAGTAGAAGCAACGCTTCTTGAACGTTACAACCAATGCATTGCAGCACCATCAACCAATAATGTTAATTCAATACAATCTACCAAACACATCATTCCGGTATGTTATGATTCGGAATTTGGTTTAGATCTTGATAAAGTAGCAACAACCTGTAATCTTTCCATTCAAGAAGTCATCGCTATACATACGAGTATAGATTTTCGTGTATACATGATTGGTTTTGTCCCGGGCTTCGCCTACATGGGAACAGTCCCTCCTGCACTAGAAACAAAAAGAAAAAACAATCCGCGCTTGGCAGTACCAGAGGGAAGTGTTGCCATAGCTGGTTTACAAACTGGTATTTATCCAGCCACTATTCCAGGTGGATGGAATATACTTGGCAA